>JAUVAG010000087.1 GCA_030591825.1 Dethiosulfatibacter sp. | reverse complement strand
ACTTGCGAAAGTGATTATTAATTGATGAAACTTTTCATTTGTTTAACTTTCCACTTGATTGTCTTTTGATATTTTGCTGTTTTACTACCGTTATATTTTTTATATTACATTTTACGGAAACTCAAGAATAAATGCGGCCAAAATCCAACATCTCTACAACATTCCTCGGAATATCTTCTTCTTTTCCATCTCATATATAGAATGTTCAGCATGCAATATACCCCTAGAATAAAATCCGAACCAGATGACGAACCCCTTTGGATAACCCTTTTAACATAAGCCTCTATATCCAAAATATCATCATTGTATAATACATCATTCAATTCTTTATAACTCTCAGCAACATAACCCTTTACTGCATTTTTAATCATATTTTCACTAATCTTTGTGGTTTTCTCTTCATATAATCCCTGCCAGTCACTAATCATGAACTCATTGTTATCATAATTAGTGACTTTCAAAATCATGAGTATTCCCACCATAAAATCATCTGTTGATGGTGTAAGTCCTGGACCAAAGCCTATGATTCTTGGCAATATATCCCTGACTCTTGTTTCATCCTGATCCAAAATGCCGTTCAGCAATTCAACCAATCGATCATTTATAAATACTCAGTACTCATTGACTTCATCATCATATCCCATTGTGCACGTTACAGCTTCTTGAAACTTATAGTATTTTATAAGCTCTCCTATACCATCCATAGACCCTTCTTCAATCAAAGTCTTTTTCATTAAACCAAGTTTCTTCTGCAAAAGAAACCAATTAAACTCGCCCATTTTCTCAAGTTCAAGATCGACTATCTCAGTGTTCCTCAAAGAAATACTCAGGAGTGAATCGAGAAAATTTATGGAATCCTTTGAGAATTGAATCAAATTCCCTTGAATGACTTTATCCAAGTCAAATGAGTACTTATTGACAATCATGCTCATTGGCGAAATGTCTTTGTCACAACTTAAAACACCAATGAGCTCCCCCTTGGAGTCGATTAAGTTGAATGCTCCATCAAATACGGAATGAACCTCTGCAATATCGCCCAAATGACTGTCAATATATTGTTTTAATCTTTTAGTTATTCTTACAGCTTCCACGTCTACCTCTCTTCAACACCTTCATTTTTTCAAATATTCTCTCTGCAGTCAAAGGAATAGTTCTTAGTCGAATTCCCGTTGCATCATAGATTGCATTGGCAATTGCCGGTGCTGAAGGCACCATAGCCACCTCAGCAACTCCTCTGGCACCATATGGTCCATTTTCTTCAGGATTTTCAACAAATTTTATGACCATCTCGGGCATATCATCAGCTGTAGGAATCTTATAGTCCACAAAAGAAGGATTCAATAACACTCCGTCTTTTAGTATCAATTCCTCAAACAAAGCAGTACCCATACCCTGGACGATGGCTCCTTCAACTTGTGCTTCCAGTAGCTGTGGATTCATGACCTTGCCCACATCAAAACAGGATGCCACTTTCAACACCTTTGTCTGTCCAGTATCCAGATCAACCTCAACTTCAACTCCCTGAGCTCCGTAAGTCCAATAGGCTACAGGATGTTCACCCAATCCAGTCTTCTTGTCGGCATCCCTTATATTAGGCGGAATGAAAGATCCTCTGCCAATAATCGGTCCGTGAATACCTGAACCATCTTCAAAAGTAAGCCCCAGTGCCAAATCTCCAATGGCCACCTTCCTGTCAGGATAAATCTTTGATACAACATAGCCATCTCTAAGCTCCAAGTCCCTCTTGTACAGTCCAAGCTTAATCTGCGAAAGCTCTAGCAACTGATCTATGACATCTTTACATGCTTCTACAACAGCCCTTCCTGTAGAATATGTCATTCTCGATGCAACGGTCTGCCATTCATAAGGTGTATGGTCCGTATCACCGGTTTTAATGGTAATCTTTTCAGGAGATATAGATAGCATTTCAGCTGCAATCTGTGTCATGACAGTATCAGAACCTTGACCTATATCCTGTACGCTGACCAGCAAATGTGCCGTCCCGTCTTCATTGAGCTTGATAATAGCTGATGACGCTGCATTATTAGGCATTGATGGTGCTTTCCACCCGCAGGCAATACCTTTACCCCGAACCTTGTTAGGCTTGGACGACTCGGTCTTTTCTTCAAAGTTAATGTCTTCAACTACTTGTTCAATACATTCCATGAGGCCTGATATCTTGACAATTTCACCTGTGGCTGTCGCACCACCAGGTTTCAGTCCGTTTATTAGGCGTATCTCAATGGGTGATATTCCAATTTTTTCAGCAACAATATCCAGGTTCTGTTCTATTCCAAATTGAAGCTCACTCATTCCAAATCCTCTATATGGTCCACCAACAGGATGATTGGTATATACACAATATGAATCGGTCCAGATATTATCGATATCATATGGTCCTGCACAGGCATAACCAGCAGCCTTTGCTATGTTTACTCCATATTCATTGTATGCACCACCGTCCCACACAAATTCATTCTTCAGTCCTATGATTTTTCCATTTTTATTAACAGCCGTTTTAATTGTTGCATGCATTCCTTGACGCACATATGTATTTTCAAATTCATCTTCTCTGGAATAGGTCAATTTAATTGGTCTTCCAGGATTCCTCTTGGCCAAGGGAATGATAATTCCTTCCAAGGTCGTTCCTGCCTTGGAACCAAATCCACCTCCTACAGCCGGTGACAATACTCTCATTTTATTCAAGGGTATATCAAATGCTTCCGATAAAGCCTGTCTAACAGCAAAAGGAGACTGGCACGAAGCCCACACTGTGCACGAGCCATCCAAATCCATTTGAGCTACGGCTGTGTGTGTCTCAATGGTCACATGATGAACATGAGGTACATAGAATTTATTATCTATAACAACCTCCGCTTCCTCGAAAGCATTTTCAACATCGCCTTTTCTCAATGGATAGTGATTGGATATGTTTGTACCAGGCTTGGGAAAAAATATAGGTGCAGTTTTATATTCCCCTAAGTCAGGATGTACCAATGGTGCACCAGGCTTCATAGCTTCGATTGCATTAGTTACTGCAGTGAGTTCTTCATATTCGACCTCAATAAGCTTAACAGCTTCCTTTGCAATATCTTCAGAAACGGCAGCAACAGCAGCAACAGCTTCTCCTTTATATCTTGCCTTGCCCACAGCTAGGAAGTTCTTGTCTTCAAGATATAAGCCAGCTCTTTTCTTATAATGATCGCCTGTTATTATATCCTTGACACCCTTCACTGCCATGGCCTTTTCAATGTTGATGCTCACAATTCTAGCATGGGCATAGGGGCTTCTCTTGACAGCTGCATAAAGCATTCTTGAAAATTTCATATCATCGACATATTTCAATGATCCAGTGACTTTTTTTATTCCGTCAACTCTTTTAATACTTTTCCCAACATATTTCATAGACTGCACCTCCTATTCTTCATTGTCATTTGCTACTTTCTCAATAGCTTCGACAATTTTTTTATATCCTGTGCAACGGCACAGATTTCCACTAATACCTTCCTTGATTTCCTCTTCAGTAGGATGCGGATTTTCATTCAAGAGTACTTTTGCAGTCATGATCATACCGGGAGTACAGTAACCACATTGCAATGCAGCATTATCGATGAACGACTCCTGTAAAGGATCCAAGATGCCGTCTAGAGTCAGACCTTCAATTGTAGTAATGGATGCACCTTCAATCTCAACAGCCAAGACAAGACACGAATTGACAGCCTTCTCATTCATAATGACAGTACAAGCACCGCATTCACCTGCGCCGCAACCCTCTTTTGCACCAGTCAGTTCAAAATCCTCCCTTAGCATTTTTAAGAGTGTCTTGTTGGTATCCACAGCATGTTCTACAACTTCTCCATTTAAAGTGAAATTAATTACTTTTTTCATCATGCGCCTCCTAATACCACTGGGATAATGAATTTCTTAACATTACTTGCACCAATTCGCGACGGTAGCTTTCCGATGCTCTTATATCACTAATGGGCGACACCTCCGACATAGCCAGTTCACAGGCCTTTTCGATAATATCCTTGGAAAGCATCTTTCCCTTAAGGAACGCTTCAGTTTTGTTCAATCTTACAGGTGTTGGCGCCACTGCTCCAAAGCTGATGCGATATTCATCGTACTTCTTAACCACCGTTGAACAAACCGTCGAAAGGTCAACTTTCCTTCTTCTAGATATTTTTGTAAAAACTCCAAGACATGCCTGTTCTTCAAAGGAAATACCCGTTACAATTTCCCCATGCTTTAATAACGTTTTCCTTACAAATACGAAAAAATCCTTAAGAAGAATATCTTTTTCACCATAATTACCAAATACATGGACAGTTGCATTCAACGCCAACAACGGTGTGGCCATGCCAGCTAAAGGAGATGCATTACAAATGTTTCCAATGCATGTAGCCCGATTTCTAACCTGTTTTGATCCGATGGATAGGGCAGCTTTGGACAAGAAAGGATACCTTTTCTGAATATCCTGATTATTACCCAGATCATTAAGAAGCGCAGAGGCTCCGATAAACACACGTCCATTTTCAATCCTGATATCATCCATTCCTTTTATTTTTTTAATATCAACAACATATTTAGGATCCGAAATACCATCTCTCATACGAACAATCAAATCCGTCCCACCATTTAAAATCGAAGCTTCTTCACCTTTCTCGTTGAGAATATCTATAGCCTCTTTCAATGTGGTCGGTGCAAAATACTCAAATGCATTCATAAATAGACCTCCATTCAAAATTTATTCTTGTTCTTGAAACGCAACAATTCTACAGAACGCAGATTCGCCATCTTGAAATTTCCAAGGGAAACATCCAATAATCATTCTCTTGTTCAATACTTCATCAATTTGTCCACCAACGTTTTCAGCATGGATAATTTCATCTGGCTGTGGGAATACATGAATATGCATCGCTTGATAAGTTTGTGGCCATTGATATATCTCCTTAAGGCCTTTCCCATACTTCTCTTTCATATAAGCATCACATTTCTCAGCTTCACCAGGTTCCCAATCTCTGATTTTAGTATTCATTGGGTGGTCGGCAGAGCCGCAATCCACACCAATCCAACTTATCTTCATATCTTTGCACCATTGAGGGAAGTCCATAGAAGGCCCCGGATGTCTAAGCATATAACGTCTTTCGTCAGCATCAGGCTGATCCCATCCGTATTTGTGGTAACCTGTATTAATGATAAGAATATCACCTTTTTTCACTTCCACTCGATCCATTATGTCTTGTGGTGTATAGATGCTAAAATCTTCAGCTATATCTGATAAATCAACTACAACACCAGGTCCACACAATTTTTCAAGTTCCAGTGATGCAATATCTCTTCCTGAAGTATCAAAGTGCAATGGCCCGTCCAAGTGCGTACCAACATGGTTAGACGTTGTAATCAACTGCCCATTAGCTCCATTGGGAGACAATCTTTTGAAAAATTTCACCTGCAGTGGCTCATATGTTGGCCATGGTGGTGTCAAAATACTTGTATTTTGTGTTAAATCATACATCTTTACATTATTCCAAAATTTCATATTTATCCTCCTAATACATTTATTTTATTTAAATTTTCAGTCCAGCAAACCTTCTTCAGCCAGCATTTCAACAAATGCTTCCAAAGCGTCCTCAAAACACTTCATTGGCGGTCTAACCAAACCTGCACCAACTTGTCCAACTCCAGCATCCTTGTGAGCAACTCCAGTGTTTATAATTGGCAATATTTGTGTTTCGATAACCTTTTGTATATCAATTCCTGTTGGAGTTCCCCTGAAGTTCATTGTTGGCATCTTGTATTCCTTATTTTCTTCTTCTGTTATTTCATACATGCTGGTTGTGTATTGAATGGCATCCTGCGGGGTACCACCAACAAACTGAACTATTGCAGGAGCTGTAGCCATTGCAAATCCGCCTAATCCAGTCGTCTCCGTAATAACTGAATCACCTATGTCCGGATTGGCATCATCCACGCTGT
>JAUVAG010000134.1 GCA_030591825.1 Dethiosulfatibacter sp. | reverse complement strand
TCAGCTATTCATGGAAGATTATAGGTATTATTGTTCTTATGGCAACTGTATTTATGGGATTTCTTGAAATCTACGACAAGAAAAACAATAGCTTATCATCAAAAGCTGAAGGAAATTCATTATAACAAAAAGAAATGACCTGTGAAATCAAATTTCACAGGTCATAATATTTATAAACTATTTTTTTACTTCGAAGCTTTTTGTACTATATCGCCGCATTTTGGACATTTTATATCTGAAGATCCCTTGTATTTAGGTATTCTAAGTTTTTGTCCACATTTTTGACATTCTCCAACACTGTAGTCAACAAGCTCATCAATCTTTTGAGTGTCAAGACCAACAACCGTCTCACTTCCTATAAGGAATGCAGGAACACCCATTATACCCTTCTCCATCAATTCCTTCCTTGCCTCTTGATCTGTATTAATATTTTTTTCAACATATTTGTAGCCTCTCTCACTAAGGAACTCCTTAGCAGTTACGCAGTGAGGTCAAGTGTTGCTTGTATACATTATGATATTTACCATTGTGTTCTCCTCTTATGATTTATTTTTTTCTTTTCTCAAATCTATGCTTGTCCGCCTTCAGATTTTCCTTTGCCCTTTCTATTACATTGGCAACTGACTCATCAAATCGATACTGTGATATGCCTAGGCAGTAAGAGTAATGAATAATATTATCAGAAAGATTCACTTCCCAATCCTTCATGAAAAACTCTATCTTTGCCTCAACAATCCTTGCATCATCAAAATTAGTTTCAGAAAGAAGAACTATGAATTCATCCTCTCCCCATCTGGCTATTGAGTCCTCGGCTCTCAATATGGACTTTACACTGCTTGCAAAATTCTTTAGAACCTCGTCACCTGCTGAATGGCCATATTCTTCATTGATGTTTTTGAAATCATTGATGTCTATTAGAAGAATGGAAAAAGGTTTTCTAGTCCTTTCTGACCTACTCTTCTTGTGTTGAAGGATACTCTCAAATGCCTTGGGGTTGTAAAATCCCGTAAGTTTATCCGTATAACTCTCTTGCTTCAGCATTTCCTTAAGTGATTCAATTTCCCTTTCCTGAACAAAAAGCTCTTCATTTTTCTTGTCAAGCTCCTTCTGCAGCTTTTCGACAATATCCTTTAGTTTTTCTTCCTCTTTAAGTTCGTAAGACAAAACATCATTCCTTTCATGGAAATTTTGTTATAAATTGAATATTTATTATTGTATCGTAAAACTATATATTTATTATTGTATAGTAAAACTATATATATTTCAAAATTATTTCTAAAATTTAAATAATTTTTCATTAAATCCTCGTCATTTTTAAAAAAAAACGCATAAACCACTTAATGCAGTTTATGCGCAACTAAATATATTTTTATAAACCAACAGTTTCTGTTAAACTGTTTCTTAATCTGTCAGGTTTGCTTAAAGCATTTCCTTAACTATCTTCACTACATTTGCAACGTTGAAACCATATTTTTCAATAACCAATCCACCAGGTGCACTTGCACCGAATTTATCTACTGTAAGGAGTTTTCCTTCAAGGCCAACATACTGTCCCCATCCAAAAGAAGCTCCCATTTCGATTCCAAGTCTTTTTCTTGAAGCTAAAGGAAGTACTGATTCCTTATATTCTAAAGACTGCTCGTTAAATCTCTTGAATGATGGAAGTGAAACAACCCTTGCATCAATTCCTTTTGCCTTAAGCTCTTTCTGTGATTCAATGGCAAGAGCCACTTCGCTTCCAGTTGCAATAAGAATTACATCTATTTTTTCAGCTTCAGGAGATATTACATATCCTCCTTTTGCTACTCCTTCTCTTGAAGCTTGATCAAGAGTCGGTACATTTTGTCTTGTAAATACCAATGATGTTGGAGTTGTCTTTGACTCAAGTGCCAGCTGCCATGCAGCCATTACTTCATTTGCATCAGCCGGTCTTATTACATCCATGTTTGGAACTGCTCTAAGTCCTGCAAGCTGTTCTACAGGCTCGTGAGTAGGTCCATCTTCACCAACCGCAACCGAGTCATGTGTAAATGCATATATCGAAGGTATTCCCATAAGCGCTGCCATTCTCATTGCAGGTCTCATATAGTCACTGAATATGAAGAATCCACCACTGAATCCTTTAAGTCCATGAAGTGCAAGACCGTTAACTACTGCAGCCATTGCATGTTCCCTTACTCCATAATTGATATTTCTTCCTTCAGGAGTCTTGGCAGAGAAATTTCCGTTGATTCCCTTAACTTTTGTAGAACCTGAAAGGTCAGCGCTTCCACCTATTAAAAGCGGGTTTGCTTCCTGAAGCATCTTAAGAACTGCTCCAGAAGAAGATCTTGTAGCCTCTGATGCCTTTGGCTCATATCCTTCGTATACCTTGTTAAAATCTATGTCAATACTTTCACCGTTCATTGCCTGTAAAAGATACTTAGCATCTTCAGGATAAGCAGCCTTGTATTCTTCAATCATTTTAACCCAAGATTCACAAGCTGCAACACCTTTAATTTCATTCTTGGCTTTCATGTCATCATATACAGTTTGAGGAATATCAAATGGACCATAAGTCCATCCAAGTGCTTCCCTTGTTATAACGGTTTTTTCTTCTCCTATTGGAGACCCATGTGTAGAACTGCTTCCAGCATCAGGAGAACCATGTCCTATTACTGTCTTAACTTCTATGATTGTAGGCTTGTCTGTAATCTTCTTAGCTTCATCAATGGCCTTTGATACTGCTTCAAAATCTTCTCCGTCTTCAACTCGGATATAGCTCCAGTTCATAGACTCGAATTTTGCTTTAGTATTTTCAGTATTTGCCATGTTTAACGGTCCGTCAAGCTGAATGTCATTTGAATCATAAAGTACTATAAGCTTTGAAAGACCTAGATGTCCTGCAAGACTTATTGCTTCCTGCGTTACACCTTCTTGAAGGTCTCCGTCACCACAAAGAGCAAAAGTATGGTGGTCAACTACCGAAAATCCTTCCTTATTGAATCTGCTTCCCATGTACATTTCAGCAATTGCCATTCCCGTAGCCATTGCTATTCCCTGTCCCAAAGGACCGCTCGTAGTATCTACACCTTCAGTATGATTGAACTCAGGATGTCCCGGAGTCTTTGATCCCCATTGTCTGAAGTCCTTCAATTCATTCATTAAAAGGTTATGTCCAGTCAAGTGGAGCATCGAATAAAGCAATCCTGATCCATGACCTGCCGCCATTATGAATCTATCCCTGTTGAACCACTTAGGCTCTGTAGGATTATATGCCAAATGTTCCGAATACAGCGAGTACATCATTGGAGCCGCTCCCAGTACGATTCCAGGATGTCCACTGTTTGCCTTGTTGATCATGTCCACACCCAACATTCTCAATGCGTTAATTGAAGTTTGATTCTGATTCATTCTTTCACCTCATATTTATTTAAATATTATTTTATTGACTATGTTAATTACTCTATATATTCATGTATTTTATTTGATTTTAGACCTTTCTTCAAGTCTTTTCTCAACTAATTTGATTTTTTTGTAGAATTAGTTATTTTACTTTTGCAACTTCTCCAAAATCATTTCAGCAGCCTTTACTCCATCCATTGCGGAGGACATTATTCCTCCAGTGTATCCAGAACCTTCCCCTATTGGAAATACGCCCTTAACACTTCCTTCCATATTGTCGTCTCTTACCATTCTTACTGGAGAGGAGCTTCTTGTTTCTACACCTGTCAACACTGCATCGTCACTATTGAAGCACTTTATCTTAGCTCCAAATGCATCTATTCCTTCAATAATTGAATCCACTATATATTCAGGCAATATTTCTCTTAGATTGGCAAACTTTGTTCCAGGCTCGTAAGAAGGTTTTATTTTTCCGAATTCTGTACTCGGTTTATTGTTTTTGAGGTCTCCAAAAAGCTGTACAGGAGCTTTGTAATTGCTTCCTCCAGCCTCAAAAGCCTTTCTTTCAAGTTCCCTTTGCAAATGCATTCCAGCCAGTGGATCATCAGAACCGAAGTCCTCAGGTGTTATTCCCACAAGAACTGCAGAGTTGGCATTTTCAAGATCTCTGGCATAGTAACTCATTCCGTTTGTCACAACTCCTCCCTCTTCAGATGAAGAACCTGTAACCACGCCTCCAGGACACACGCAGAATGAATAAACATGCCTTCCTCCTTTGCAATGGTGTACAAGCTTGTAGTCTGCTGCAGGAAGGTTGTTTTCCACCCTGTCTACTCCGTACTGGCTCATGTCTATATCCTTCTGGAGATGTTCAATCCTTAATCCTATTGAAAACGGCTTAGGTGTTAACTCTATCTTCCCACTAAGCATTTCAAGGGTATCCCTTGAAGAATGTCCTACAGCAAGAACAACCATGTCAGATTCATACCTGCTTTTGTCAGTAATTACAGCCTTCACTGCTCCATCTTCAAATTCAATATCCGTTACCTTTTCAGAGAAGAGGAATTCTCCTCCCGCTTTTTCTATCTCTTTTCTAATATTTACTACCACCTGTCTCAACCTGTCAGTACCAACATGAGGCTTATTGTAGTACATTATCTCTTCAGGAGCACCGGCCTTGACCATTTCTTCAAGTACTTTTCTTCCCCTGTTTCCTCTATCCTTAATGAGAGTGTTGAGCTTACCATCTGAAAATGTTCCAGCTCCGCCTTCTCCAAACTGAACATTTGACTCAGTATCAAGTTGTCCTTCTTTCCAAAACTTATCTATGTCTCCTATTCTATCTTCAACCTTCTTTCCTCTCTCGATTATCAAAGGCTTTACACCGTTCTGGCAAAGCAGCTGAGCACAAAAGAGACCTGCAGGTCCTGCTCCCACTATTACCGGTCTTTTCTCACCTGAATATTCACATTCAAAATCATAGGATTTTTTACCTACAATTTGAATGTTCTTGTTCTTTTTACCCTTCATTATCTTGGTTTCGTCTTTTACTGTCACATTTACCGAATATATGACAAATATGCCGTCAGATCTTCTAGCATCTATAGACTTCTTGTGGATTTCCCATGAAATAATGCCGTATTCTTTTATATTTAAAAGCTTGCATATTTTCTTT
>JAUVAG010000262.1 GCA_030591825.1 Dethiosulfatibacter sp. | reverse complement strand
TAACATTTACAACTCCATCTTCAAATGATACAAATTCCACATCGCCACCGTCTCTCTGTAGAATTGGTCTGATTTTTTCCAGTGATTTTTTTATTTGCTCTTCCATTATATTCTCCTTTAATCTATTAAGATTGTTATATTTTTAACCATTACAGTATAATCCCCAAAGCCACTTAAGTCAACAGAAAAATACTGATCCAGTCATTTTTTCATTATATTCCATAATATTCTGATATACAAGGGGAACTACTTGTATATCGGGATTGTTAGCAATAACCCACTTGTTATATTAATTCCTCAAGCGCCTTCAGTATATCCTCATAATCAGGCTCATCTGCAACCTCATATACATGCTGTACATATCTGACAATATTGTCCTTGTCAATTATGACAACTCCCCTTGTGAGAAGTCTTAAACCTTCAAGTATAAAGCCGAATCTTTCACCAAACTCAAGAAGCCTGTGATCGGACACTGTCTTTATATTGTTTATCTCATTTGCACCACAAAATCTTTTCTGTGCAAAAGGAAGGTCTACCGTCACTGTTATTATTTCAATATCATCGCTCAATTCAGCTGCCTTTTCATTGAAATATGCTGCCTGCAAAGAGCATGTTCCCGTATCCAGGGATGGTGAAGCACTTATGATCTTTATCTTGTGACGTGTATCATTGTAAAAATCAAATACTGTCAAGTCATTGTTTACAGCTCTGAAATTTGGAGCCTTCTCTCCTATTCTGACTGTATCTCCAGTAACGGTTACTTTCTTTCCTCCAAATACTGCAAATTCTCTATCCATAATATCCTCCCATAATTATCTCCATTTAAAGTTCTTAGTCTCATTAAGTCCTTCGAAACTTACGTCGTTACAATTGGTATGTCATGTACACTTAATTTTATCACAAGACAGGTATATTATGAAAGGTGAATTTTTATACTTGATTCCTACAGAAAGTGTTTTCATCGAATTCGTATACCCTTACTGCTCCCTTAATAGTCTTTTCCTTTGCCTTTTCTCCGTAAAGATCTATTTCATTCTTGTTTTTAGGCTTGTGGTTAAGAGCTAAAGGACCATTTATACAGCCTCCCTCGCAGGCCATTCCTTCAATGAAGTTGCCATTGAGTTTTCCCAGCCTTGCAAGCTTCAATGCCCTGTCGCATTCCTTGATTCCAGAGCAGACTACAGGCTTTAATTTAACATCAAGATCATATTCATCGATTGCCCTGTTTATTGCATTAGTTACTCCGCCTGATCTTGCAAATATCCTTCCATAAAAAGATGCATTATCTATGCTTTCCTCAGGAGAATTTTGCAGGTCTATGTCGTAGGCGTCTATCATTGCTATAAGTTCTTCAAATCCAATGGCATAGTCTATATAGGAGCTGTATTCGTTTTTAAGGGCTTCACCCTTCTTTGCCGTACATGGTCCTATGAATACAACCACTGCATCCTTGTCCGCTTCCTTAATGAGCTTTCCTGTTATTACCATCGGGGATAATGCAGGAGATATACTATCAGCAAGATCTGGATAGTTCTTCTCAATATAGCTTACAAAGGCTGGACAACAGGATGTTGTTACAAAAGACTTGTGCTTAAGTTCCTTTTCTATAAGCATAGCCTCTGCAACAGCAGCTATATCTGCTCCAAGAGCTGCTTCAAGTACGGAATGAAATCCTATCTTTTTCAGGGAGTAGTTGATCTGCTCAAGGTTTACATCTTCAAACTGTGCAGCAATTGCTGGCGCCACTACAGCATAAACCTTCTTGTCCTTTTCCTTAACGCTATCTTTCAAAGCTCGAACTACGGACAATATGTTTGATGTATCCGTTATTGCTCCAAAGGGACACTTAAAGACACATTCTCCGCAGCTTATGCATTTATCCCTGTTTATTTCTGCCTTCTTGGTATTGTGGTCTATCTGTATTGCCCCTACTTTACAAGAACTTATACAGGGTCTTCTAACGTCTGAAATAGCATTGAACTGGCAGGCCTTGCTACATTTTCCGCATTCTATGCATTTTTCCTGGTTTATATTAGCTCTCTGGTTGATGATTTCAATTGCACCAACGGGGCAGCTCTCTACACAGTGGTGTGCAAGACATCCTCTACAGGCTTCTGTAACAGAAAACCTGTTTATTGGGCACTCATCGCAGGCTATGTCTATGACCTTTATTACCTCGTCGTCATACTGATACATCATGCTTTTGATTCTTTCGTTTATGATTGCCCTTTCCTTGTAAATACAACACCTGGAAGTGGATTTTGGTCCTGGTATTATTTTCTTTGGAATTACCAAAAGCTCGTTTATTAGATTGTCCTTAAGTTCTGCTTTAACAAGTTCCTTAAGTACGCTATATTTGATTTCCTGTACGTGATTTTCAAATTTTTTCATTTCCTACTCCTTTTTCAGAGCAAAGCAGCTTAGCTGCGTCATCCGCTTTAGCGGTGTTGTCTGCGTAGAAAGTTTCCTTAATAATATATCGACTTTACTGTTTTTCCGCACATGGTTAGTTCCTTCATGAGAGATTCAAGAATGTTGAACTTTATATTGTAGCCTACTGGAAAGTCAGGATTCTGATGTGCTGGATTCACAGCCCTTCCTATGTGGAAGTTTATATGGGTACTGTTTTTCACGAGAACCTTCACAAGAAGGTCTACACCGTTGTATTCACTAATCTTTATATCCTCGTCAAAGGCTGAACGGTTGTAGTATTTCACCTTTCCAAGTGCCTTTCCCAAAGTCAGTACTCCCTCAGTAACCAGGTCGAATCCTTTAATATATGCTATCGGAGGTATGTCCGACGATATGGTGTCATTGTCCACCTCAAGGTCTCTTTTCAGCTCCCTTGATGCTATGAGGGCAGTAGTTCCTCCGCAGATAACCTTCTTCCCTTCTCCTTCAGCCATCCTCTGCGCATAAAGTATATCAAGATTTCCATCACGGGGAGGTCCTGTAAATACATCCACTACGGAAGGCTTCTTCATCTTTACTGTCACAATTGTAGTGTCGTCTCCCGGCTTGTTGTTGTATAGGTTGCTGCATACTCCCAGGAAGTTTCCGTTAATAAGATTAGCTGAATCATTTACATGATTGAGATTCATGAGGTATTCGTTTATTTCGTTCCATGCCCAACCAAGGTTCAACATCTGTCCTACTCCTGCATGGACGGCACCGTCACTTACTACACTTATGGAATCTCCCTCCTCCAGTTTTATCTGACTTTCAAATATCTTCTTCCCTGATATTATGGTTTCCTTCTTGTCCAGGGGAATATTCCTTCCATGTCTGTAGAAAAATACTGGAGGATTGTCGTATTCTGCCAGATACATATTCCTTTCCTTGTCAAT
>JAUVAG010000056.1 GCA_030591825.1 Dethiosulfatibacter sp. | reverse complement strand
ACCTTTAACAAAAATAGAAGCAGATCCAATACCAAGAGGAAAATCAACAGAATACACCCATTGACGAATCCCTTGTTCAAAATCAATGGCTGAATCAGGAACAAAAGGTATAGCAAAGATTGAAAATATGCATATTCCAGTAAAAACGATACTTGCATAATAAAAAAACTTAATCACCGAATGTAAATTCTTAATATTTTTGTAGTTGCTATTTAATTTCATCATTAATCCTCCAATAAAAACCTTTTTAGATAGTCTCTTTATACAGCATAGTATATAACTGAACCTATCAAAAGTCAATAATTAAACAACGAAAAACATAAATTATATAATGTTTATCATTATATTTTACCAATTCAGAGGGGAAAACAGAAGAAACAGGAAAATCGTAACTCGAAATTCCCATTTGTATTGCTATGTTCTATTTTTGTAAAAAAATCCACATAAAAGAACATAACCTTCTATGTGGATTAACAATTCTATTCAAATTTCCTTGATTTTACCAGCCTTCATATTCAAATACACTATATAAAGGATGTCTGTACTCATCACCCTGATTGTCCTTGAAAACCACATACATCTGTACCTTCTGCTGTGGATTCACCGGCTTTTCAAAACTGTATGTTCCTGAAAAGTCAACAAAATACTCTTTAGCTCCGGCAAATTCAAAGAGGGGAATGGCACCTTCCTCCATGGCAGGTATTTCTCTTTCTACCTTTTCTTCCTTGTAATCTCTATTGGCTCCCTCTTGGTAAATCTCCCAGTTTTCATCATTCAGCAAATCAATGGTATCAAACAATTCATCATCGACAAATATTTCACCCGTTACATCTACTATTTTCCTGTCCTTGAAATAATCTACAATGAATTCTTCCTTTTGAAAAGCTGGATTAATCATTATATCCATTTTCACAGTCTTGTAGTTGCCCTCTTCATCATATTCTTCATCCCAACCATGACCGTCAACATAAAACATCTGCTCAATTCTGTTGTTGATATAAACCACTCCTATGGAATCACTTCTCTTTGATTCTGCTGTTTCACCCAGTATGGACAACGCATAGTCATTGTCAATACCCAGGTCAAGTGAATAGTAAAGATTCAGACTGTTGTCCATTGATTCCGTTACATCAAGCTTTTCCAATACATTTCCTTCCATATCCTGTACAACAATATAAACACTTTCCCCGTTTTCCAATTCATTGAACTCCACTTCTACATCTACATCTACCATCTTTGTATCTTCGTTGTAGTGTCTGGCTCTTGCCTCTGTATTCCCAATCCAGGAATTCTCTGCATTGAATTCGCTCAAGGATCTTGACACATCTCCACTTATATCGTTCATTCTATCTGAAAGCCTACTTACAGAGTTGTTGAGATTTGACACCCTGTTCTCAAGACGATCAATTGCCGAATATGTCAGATAGTTTGAAAACAACAGCAACACTGCAATTATTATCAATACCTTATTTGATTTCATTATGTTCTCCTTTGATGAAAATTTCTTCATTTATAATATCATGTTCTTGTGCTCACAACAATACTACAGAACAAAACTAATTATTAAGATTATTCAACAAAATTCACTTCTTCACGTTTTTTTATGTTGCCGTCCATATACTCAATCTCAACATATTTTTTCCCATCAGCTTCTTCGAATATAACAATCCCACCAAAGCTCTCATATTCTCTGCTTGATACTATCTTAATAAATCCAAATCCGAGCCAGGAATATATTGAAACTGAATACTTGCCTTCCTTATTTCTTTCCAGAGCAATTGTTTCATACCTTCCTGAACCAAACAGATCAGCAAGTTTAATATCAATCAATTCCTTTTCACTGAAATAAGAACCTGTCCACTTTTTCTGCAATTCATCGCCGTTCCAGGAATAAAAAAAAGGTCTATTCCTGACATCTTCATAGAATTCTGTTCTTTTATTCACACCTATGAATATCTCAACTATTCCGTCGCCATCCACATCACCGGCTTCTACCATCCATGGATTAATTTCAGAAAAATCCATTCTGTATATCTCTTCGACTGAAAGTCTACTGTTTGTTACTGCTATTTCCAAAAGTATCAGGTTTTCATTTGCAGAATCAATAACTGCAATTTCATCTTCACCATCTCTGTCAATATCATATACTTTCATATCGATTATTTCATACTCAAGAATTTTTTCAATTTTCTTTCCAGTGTCTAAATACAGCTCTCCGTTTTTCAGTACAATCTTGTATTGCAGACCTTGAACTATCGCTGCTTCAACAACTGAGCCAGTGTAAAGTTCCTTCGAATTCATACTACAACCAGTAATCAATAGCAATATTGTGAAAATGAGTAGCATCCTGAAAAACATTCCAGTTTTCTTCTTCCTTTTCACTAAATCCATGACAAATACAACTCTTTAAATTCTTCAATTTTATTTGAATTCCCGTTTATTGAATAGTACTTTACATCAGCAAGTTTATCACCGTCAAATAAATATTTGATTATTACTCCAAGAAACATCATTAAGGATACTTCCTTTATATAATTAAGCCATTCATACATGGTACTTCCTCCTAGTTTGCCCTTACCGTTTACTTATCAGTTTTTTTCTTGCTGTCAAGAATGCTGTAGAGCTTATCAAGCTCTTCCCGACTTATATCCTCGCTATCCACAAAGTTTGTAAGAAACTTGCTCAAAGATCCACTATATATCCTTTCAAGAAAAGATTCAGACTCACTCTTTGTATATTGTCTCTTATCGATTGAAGGAGTATAGGTATATATACTCCCTTCTTTCTCTGCAATTACAGCGCCCTTCTCCACAAGTCTCTTGAGAAGGGTATGTACAGTTTTCCTGTTCCAGAGTTCAAGTTTTTGTACTTCGTTGACTATTGTTTTTGAATTTGCAGATTTGAATTTCCATAAAACATTGAGTACCTTATACTCGGCATCAGTTATCTTGATATCCTTTTTCATATTATTAGCCTCCACATGATTATTCAGCAATATTTTCCCATTCTATTTTTACCTGTGTATTAACCTTTACATTGTTCTCATCATCTGAAATAAAGCTATAAGTCCATTCAGGCATATCCGGTTTTATTTCCAGAGGCTCACCCAGTTTTATATTATAAAAACTGTAATCACCAACCAATTCTTTAGTAATACCCAGCATTTCATGCCATTTATCATCTGTCAATCTTTCTCTAGACATAAATTCATAATAGCTGTAAACTGCACCCTTTGTCAAATATGGAACTCCATTGTAGCTACATACCACATATATTTCATTTGGAAAACCGGTAGCAAGCTCAAGATAATCTCCTGGAAACACTGTTGCAACATCTGATACAAGGGCAGTTGTGTATATGGAATCTCCCTGATACCCTCTGCCTTCCAATAAAAAGTGCATCCTCATCATAATAGAATCTATAAGACCTCCAAAATTCTGAAGTTTTTGAAATTCCTCTTCAGTTGGAAGTTCATTTGACAGTTCCTTCAATGATACAGAGAGAAGTGTTTCTTCCATTTCTATCATACCATCAAGGACTTTTTCGATTTCCTCATCCAAAAGATCCTTTACTCTCAGATTTTCTTTTGTATTTTTAGTCTGCCACAGAAGCTTTGAATAAACCTCTATATTAGGCTCAACATAATGATAAGGAAGTTCCCTTTCTCCTCCGCCTTTTTCTGCACAAGGCTGTTTTGTATAAAGGACAGTATCGTGCTTAAGTTCCGCATAGCTTCCAAGCGTCGCATTTATACTCTTGTCCGTCCAAAGACTTGTTTTCATAAATTCCGGCATACCTTCAACTTCTTCAAAACTAACTGCTGCAGATTTAAGTATCCAAAGCCATCCACTGTATAGGATTGTCATCCATGTTTCATCAACAGTATTTTCGACCTTCGTTCTTAGTTCTTCCAATTTTATTCCATAATCACTCCAAAGTTCCTTTGGCTTGTAATAAATATCCAGAAGTTCTTCCGCCCTTTCATTTCCAAATGCTGCTACTACATCAAGACCTGAAGGTATAGGTCTTTTTAAAGGTTCCATAAGGGTTTGCATTATTTCACCATCTAACGTATATCTCTGACCCATAAGCCTGAACTGCTTTCCAGCTGGCATATCCGATGATGTAGTCTTGATCACAATCTGAGGTTCCGGTAACTTTTTCACTTCCTCAAAAAGACTGTCGTAATATGATTCATCATTATAAATAAGCAGGTCTGGATTCTTACCATAAACCTTTGTTATCATTTCCCTGTAGTCAAATACATTCAAATCATCTGACTCTCCAACATATAGTGCTGTAATATAGTAGACATCCTCCCATTCATCAAGATCACTATTGTTATCCTCATCCTCAAGAATAAGGCTTGCCATTATCATTGATTTAACTGCATTGTCCACATCAAGAATTTCAACACCATCTACAACCTTGGTTAGTGGAAAAGCGGTATTACCATACCACATCATTGTTCTAAAGTATCTTTCAAGCTTTTCATCCCCTGTATAGTGTCCTCTTACGGTGTATTGAGAATAGTCAATATCATGATTGAACAGCGGTGATTTTACCAATTGGTCAGCTTCTTTTATTAAAAATGCCTCTTCTTCTACAATTGCTTGTATTTCTTCTGGCAAATCCCTCTCTTCTCCCAGGAGTAAATTTGCTACTGCAAAGTATGCAACAATAGTTTTAAGCTCTTCCTTCAACTGACTATAATTTTCGTCACTGTAGTATTTAAGACTCTTGTCCAGCATACTGTTATTGAAATCACCAAGCTTGTTGTACAGTTTATCAAGCTCTACAAATTTAAGACTATCGTCATAAAAAAGATGATACATATTTAGTGCTGAATCAACAGTAATAAACATTGGAATCTGCTGATATTCCGATTTTTCATAAATATGATGCATCTTCATGTCCGGATGCTCTCCTGGCTTAAGAACTGTAAATTTATTTTCATAAAGTTCCTTAACCTGAGACTCTGAAAATCCAGAAAACTGTTCTATGTTGTATATATTCGAAAGATTTCCATCAAGGTCCATATCCATTACCATTGGAGTATAGTCGGGCATAGCATATTCAACAGTTGCCCTTAAATCCTGAGAATTTACATCCCATGAGTTCACATAGTCTATATCCTCTACAACATCGTCTGAAGAATCTTCGCTTTCCTTCTCCTTATCTACATCGTCCATTTCTTTGCTATTGTTTTTATCGGAATCATTTTCATCTTCCCCTTGAAAATTGTCAGTGTCCAATACTTCAGGTGGTTCATTCTGTTCGGCATTGTTATTCTGACATCCCGTAAACATTGTAACTTGAACCACCAATATTACTAATATCATCATGATACTAATTTTTCTTGTATTCTTCATAATACCCTCCCAAGTTATACTTGCAATTACATACTACATCCGTAGTACTTCGAAGTCAATAGATTATACGGAGGATTAACCATGTTTAAGAAAGTTCTTAAAAATAGAAAAGTATCATTTTGGATAATAGCTGCATCCATTCTAATAGTAGCCGTCCTGTGATTTGCCCTTGCATCCAATCCCAAAAACAAGGATGTCTCCTTTACGGGAACAACTTACAATGTAGAAAAAATATTGTATCAATCACCACTCTATTCTTTTCTATTTATTGAAGAAACCGCACCGCAGTATTGCATTTCATCAGACTACGGATTCTATAGAAAACTACCTAATGATGAAGACTGGACCATGTCTAAAGAACTATATGAGTATCCTTTAAAAACTGACCACTTATATGACATGTTTGAAATAGTTGGTTTTCTTAGTGAGGAAGTTAAAGACAATCTGAACAAGGTTAAATCAATTTATCGTTCCGACACATATAATGGCGATAATTTCTATCTTGTAATGGAACAAAAAGACGGCACAGTACTTATCGCAGAAGGCTTTAAAGGTTATAACGATTCTGAAAAACTATATATTCGCTGGATTTTCAAATTAGAAAAGATACTTGAAGAAAATACTCAAAATTAAAGACTAAAAAATGTCTGGTATATTTATATATCCCAGACATTTTTATTGGCTTGCATGCTATTTTATAACAATACTTTTGACAGATTCGCGAAACATTTTCAAATACTTTTCATTTCCATTGAATTGCTTTCCATTCTTGGATATATGTTTATCATCACAGCCAATTTCAATTATTTCCCCACTTTTTAGTTTTACAGTATACTCTGTTGTAGGTACAAATTCTTCAGCTTTTCCAATTTCTGAACTTACTTGATTCTATAATCTATTTTTTAGAAATGCCCATGACATCATAGTACCCATAACAGCAAAGCTAATAACTTTTGCTGTTATGGGTTTTAGTTGCCTCTTTGGATATGCCATGGCGTCATATCCGTATTTCAGAAATACCGCTTGCCTGGATTCCTTCATCCCTGTAGCACACCATAATGCAAAGTGTTCACAGTTATTGTGGACCACACTATATCCTCCAAAATTTGTTCCTATCTGAGCTTTAGCACGATTAACTACTTCGTCTCTTGAATAACCATATGGTATGTCAGCAATTACACCTAGTATTCCATCTTTAATAAATACTTCCATTGAATCCTCAGTAATGGCACTGTCTTGCCTACGCAAAAAACTTAGACCATTAAAGTGAGCTACATTACCATTACCTAAATCAACTCCATAATGACGGTATTTACTTACTCTATATATCATTATATCCAGAAGATCAGAGTCTGGATTTTTTCTATGTTCAGTAGAACGCCACAACAACGGCTGACGATCCACATATATTATATCTCCGTACATGATTACCTCATTTCCTTAAATACAAATATACTTATTCAACTCATTCATATTTTAATAATTCTAAATTAAACTAACATAAATCATACACTAAATACATTAATGTTACAATACAAAACGATTATACTCAGCTATGAAAGGTAAATTTATTTATACCTGCCATTGTTATTCGAAAAATACTTTTT
>JAUVAG010000095.1 GCA_030591825.1 Dethiosulfatibacter sp. | reverse complement strand
TGACCCGGTTAACGCAGCAAAGCTGCTTTCTTGCATGTTCAGTCCGATTAAGCGATACAATATGAATGCAACGTCGATACACGGGTATAAATCTACTGTAGATTATTTACTCTGGAGGCAGAAATGAAGAGAATTTATCATATAATTATTATCACAATATTTTTAATAGTATTTGCTTCATCCGCCTATGGTGTTGATGGAATACTTGCATACAAGACTACCAGCTCAATATACATTGATGAGAATACTCTTACCAACCGATGCATAGGTTATAATATCAAGGGAAACAACTATTTCAAGATACGCGACCTTGCCGATGCTCTCAATGGGAGTGGAAGTCAGTTTGATGTTTCCTGGAATGATATAGAAAGACAGGTTGAGATAGTCACAGGGAAGGTATACGATCCAAGGGGAAGCAGTTCATACTACTATACAGATAGCAGACAGATTGCATATCCTACACAGTCTCCCGTCATAATAGATGGAAATCGGATGGGAATACTGGCGTACAATATTAAGGGAAACAATTATTTCAAGCTAAGGGACCTGGCGGAGATTTTTTCATACGATGTGGACTGGAGCCAGGAGAATAACTCCATCTACATAGGTACCAAGCTTCCAGAGGGGGCTTACCGGTCTGACACGGGAGCCCATGTTGAACTGAACAGGATACCTGCAATATTCAATAATACGGGAAAAACCATAAATTCATATATGGTAGACAATGGGGACGGCACATTTTTTACTGTTGATGTAAATGGGTCTGTAAACATAGAAACATACGATTCTGATTTGAAACTTCTGAAAACCAGACAGTTGGATCATGAACTGGCAATATTTGGTTCATTCTACGCTGGAAGCAGATATAATTATATTGCCTGGGGACAGGAAAATAATGATGAAAAAGACTATAGGGAAGTTTTCAGGGTAGTTAAATACGACAAGAATTTCAACAGAATGGACAGTATTTCACTAAATGGAGGGGAATGCTTTACTACAGAGCCTTTCTACGGAGGCAGTGGTAGGATGTCTGGATACAGCAACAGGTTGGTTTTTCATACTTCCAGGAAGAAATATACGACTGAAGACGGCAAGAATCATCAGTCTCAGCTAACGATGATAATAGATATTGAGGAAATGGTTGTACTCAATGAAACAGGAAGATTTCAAACAAACAATGTAAGCCATTCCTTTAACCAGTTTGTACTTTTTGACAATAATCTCCATGTCCTTTTAGACCACGGCGATGCATATCCAAGGTCTTTGGTGATTCACAGGGAGAACAGTACTGGAGGATACGACCCGTCGACACTTCTTGAAATTCCAGGAGAAGAGGGAGCAAATTTCACTGGAATATCTGTTGGAGGCTTTGAAAAGTCAATGGATGGATATCTTGTTGCTTTCAATTCAATTGATCAAAGTCAGCCTGGTGAGTATTTGCACTTTGGAAAAATAGGAATGGATATTGATGAAAGGGATGTAGTTGTCATATATGATGACATGGATAGTGGTAGTGTAAATGTTGAGACGATGACGGATTATATAGGCTCTGACAGATATGCAAGTGTGCCTAAGCTTGTGAAGGTTAATGATAATCTATTTGCAGTATTGTGGCAGGAGATTTATCATGACAAGTCCATTGGAGATGTCAAATATGTTTTTGTTAACGGCAAGGGCAATGCACTTGGAAAGATCAACACTCTTGCAGGTGGAATGCTGACTGACTGCCAGCCTCTGGTTATGGGGAATAAGATAGCTTGGTACAAGAATTCTATGTCCTGCAGAGTCTTTTATACCGTCGAACTACCGTAGGATTAAGGGCTTGGTAATAATTCACTATTTACTGTAATAGTTACATATGATATACTAATCAAGTCAAAAATATCAGGAGGAGAATTACAAAATGAAAAAAATATTAGCTTTATTATTAGTTGCAGTTTTAATGATGTCCGCTGCAGTGGGATGTACACCAAAAGAAGAGCCGGAAGCATCAGTTGAGGCGGATACTTCACTTCAGGAAGTAATGGACAACGGATATATCGTACTTGGACTTGATGATACCTTTGCACCTATGGGATTCAGAAACATGGACAATGAAATCGTTGGATTTGATGTTGACCTTGCCAAGGAAGTTGCATCAAGACTTGGTGTAGAGCTTAAACTACAACCAATCGAGTGGGACTCAAAAGTTCTTGAGCTTCAAGCAGGAAACATAGACATGATATGGAACGGTCTTACAATTACTGAAGAGAGATTGGAAAACATAAACTTCTCTAAGCCGTACTTCAATGACAGACAGGTTATAATAGTTCTTGAAGAGTCACCTGTAAACGCCAAGGCTGACCTTGAAGGAACACAGGTTGGAGTACAGATAGAAAGCACTGCCTCTGCAGCTGTTGAAGGCGACGCTGAATTTGCGGCAACTTTAGAGGAAGTTGTTCAATATTCTTCATTCAACGAGGTATACATGGGAGTTCAGTCTGGAATCCTTGATGCTATGGTTGTTGACGAACTTTCAGGAAGATATGCAATAGGAAAGAATCCTGGAATATTCAGAGTTCTTGAAGATACATATGGAGAAGAGCAGATAGGAATAGGATTCAGAAAAGGCGATGATTCATTGAGAGACAAGTTTGACGAGATTCTTGATGAAATGGCAGAAGACGGATCAGGTGCTGAAATATCTGTGAAGTGGTTCGGAGAGGATGTATATTCCAGGTAATGGATTATTATATTTCAATGCTGAAGTTTATTCTTGAGGGTGCAAGTGTCACCCTCAAGATTTATTTTGTGACACTTGTCATTTCAATACCTATTGGAATGACACTTGCTGTCCTAAGAGCTAACGGCAATAAGATGACCTGCAGCATAATAGATTCTTTTACTTGGATTATCAGGGGAACGCCCCTGTTGCTACAACTTTATTTCATCAATTTTGGCTTGCCAATCTACGGAATAGCCTTTGAGAGGATGACCGTAGCATATATAGGTTTTTCAATAAACTATTCAGCTTACTTCACTGAGATATTCAGAGGTGGTATTGAATCCATAGACAAGGGACAATACGAGGCTGCGGAAACACTTGGAATGAGCAAGACAAAGACCTTTATGCATATAATACTTCCACAGGGAGTCAAGAGGGTTTTACCTTCAGTGACAAACGAGACAATAACCCTTGTAAAGGATACTGCCCTTGTTGCAGCCATTGCACTGGGAGACATCCTTAGACAAACAAAACTAATAGCTTCAAGGGAATTCGTAACGGATCCCTACTTGGTCGCAGCTGCACTTTATCTGTTGATGACTTTGGTTGTTGTAAGGATATTCAGAAGAATCGAAAAAAGATTCTCCTATTTCAATTAGAGGTGTGTCAATGTTAGCTATAAAAATAAACAATCTAGTAAAAAAATTCGGAGACAACACCGTTCTTAAGGATATTTCCCTTACAGTTGAAAACGGGAAAATCATAAGTATAATCGGACCCAGTGGAAGCGGAAAATCAACCTTATTAAGGTGCATTGCAAACCTTGAGAAGATTTCCGAAGGTGACATCGAAATCTATGGACATTCACTGGTGAATAGAGGAAAATATGTAAATCACAAGAAGCAGAGGGAACTGACAAATGACATGAACATGGTATTCCAGTCCTTCAATCTTTTTCCACACTATTCGGCTCTTGACAATATTGTTAAGCCCCAGATGCTTGTCGAGGGAAAGACCAGGGAGAATGCAGTGGAAACTGCCATCAGGTTACTTGAAAGGGTCAACCTGTCCCACAGGAAGGATGCTTATCCGTCACAGCTGTCAGGTGGAGAGTCCCAGAGGGTGGCAATAGCCAGGTCTCTTGCAAGAAGCCCTAAAATGATACTCTTTGATGAGCCTACAAGCGCTCTTGACCCTGAAATGGTAACAGAGGTTCTGGAGGTTATTCGTGGCCTAAAGGATGAGGGAATGACCCTTGTAATTGTAACCCACGAGATGAACTTCGCCAAGGAGATTTCTGACAGGGTAATATTCATGGATGAGGGTAAAATCATAGAAGATGGAACTCCAAAGGAACTTTTTGAAAATACTCAAAACAAAAGGACTGCGGATTTTATAAAGAAGATACTATAGTATTAAGTGAATATATTGAGAGTTGTCATTAGATGGGAAATCTGTCTGCAGACGGCTCTTTTTTATAGTCTAAGAAAGTTAAAAATGTGTAATCCCTTGAAACGTTGGTATTACACTTATAAGGAAACTTTCTACGACCTCTTAATAAATGCTTACGCATTTAACGCAGCGTAGCTGCTTTCTTGTTGCCGACAGGACACTAATAGTAGTAAAATATAGTAGAAGCTTAAATGAAGGTATAAGTTAGGAGAATAGATTAGGGGAGGAATGAATATATGAAAAACGACAAGAGAAAAATCATGATACTAGGCGGTGCATTTACACAAATACCTGCTATTGAATATGCAAAATCAGCAGGCTACCATGTAATAACATGTGATTATCGTCCCGACAGTCCAGGACACAAGATATCAGATGAATATCACAATATCAGTACTATAGACATGGAAGCTATTTTAAATAAAGCGAAGGAACTTAAAATCGATGGAATTCTGGGATTTGCTTCAGATTATTCGGCTGCCACAGCTGCATATATAAGCGACAAGCTAAACCTTCCTGGACCATCTTATGAATCAGTCAATATATTAAGAAGAAAGGACATTTTCAGAAAGCTTCAGGTTGACAATGATCTTAATTCTGTAAAATTTCATATAGTAGAGGATAATGAAGTAACTGGACTTTATAAGGATCTTGATTTTCCTGTTGTTGTGAAACCTGTTGATTCTACAGGGAGCAAGGGTGTTGTAATTGTATATGATGAAGTCGATTTTAATGAATCAGTTGAAAAAGCATTATCATATTCAATCTGCAATAAATGTATAGTCGAGGAATATATTGACACTTCACATCATCAGCTTCATGGAGATGGATTTGTATTTGATGGAAAGCTTGTATTTTTGGGACTTTGTGATCAGTATCATAATAATATGGCTCCATTGGCGTCTGTTTATCCACCTACTGTTTCAAATGATATTCTTGTAAAGACCAAGTGCGAGATAGAAAAGGCATTGAATGGTGCTGGATATGAATATGGAGGAATCAATGTGGAAGTCAGGATTGGTCTTGACGATGAAATATATATTGTGGAAATCAATCCCAGGTGTGGGAGCAATTATATTCCACAGCTCATGAAATGCGGGACGGGGTTTGATGAAGTCAAGGCTGCCGTGGAAACAGCTATGGGAAAGAAAATTGAAAAGCATGAGATAATAGAGAGAAAAAATTGCTTACTTTATTTCTTGATTGCTCAAAATGATGGCATTCTTGACAGAATAAATCTTGAAGGGGAAATCAGTGAGCATATTAAACATGTATATACCAATAAGAAATCCGGTGATACAGTACACAAACACAGAAGTGGAGCTGACATTGTTGCATTTTTAATTGCAGGATATGAGAATGGTCAATCCCTTGAAAAGATGATGAATGAGCTGTATACCAGTGTAGTTTTAAGGACGTAAATAGCGGTCAAAGAAACGGAACTATAATGAATATTGATTGGAGGAAATATATGAGCAAAAAAGTTGTAGTATTTGGAATGTCGGTGTTGACAGAAATGATTTGTCGAGATGTTGTGGAGCATGATGATTTTGAGATTGCAGCAATAACAGTTGATAGAGCATATATGAAAACGGATAAGTACAATGGATTTCCTGTCATTGCATTTGAAGACATAGTAAACAAATATCCACCTAAAGAGTTTGATATGCTGGTGGTCTATACCAGCCAGGAAAACATG
>JAUVAG010000004.1 GCA_030591825.1 Dethiosulfatibacter sp. | reverse complement strand
TTTTTCCAAGACCGAATATTTCAGCAGGACTGGATGTGAACTTTGGAATAATCTTTTCACCGAAAAGCGTATACATTAGAGAAAAGGAATGTTCTATTCCCCCTATCCCCTTGGGCACCTTGTCGGCCCTTTCATATTTAGACTTTTCCTCTTTCATGAATGGACAATGGTCCGTTCCTATGGTTGAAATAAAGTCCATATTATTTTTTAGTTTTTCAACTTCCTCCCTGGACCTCAGTGGAGGTGCCATTAGATAGAGCCTACCATCCTTTCGACAATAAAATTCCGATGATAGATTGAAATAGTGGGGACAACTTTCAAGAAATATGCTTTTATTCAACAATGGTCCGAATTCATCCTTTACCATCTCGACGGTTGATCCTGATGAAACGTGGACTATGTATAGTTTGCCCTTCCTATCCTCCGTAATCCTGCACAGCTTTTCAACAGAAGTCATTTCAGCTACTACAGGTCTTGACTCCTCGTAGGTGGCTACTTCTTCCCAAATGGGATTTACAAGTTCATCCTCCTCGGAATGGGACATTAGAAGAATATCATTTTCAAGGATTTTTTCTATGATTTCGTAGGAGCATCTTCTGTTTGATTCTGAATAGGCTGTAAATACCTTAATGCTTCCAAGACCTTCCTCCCTGCATGTTTTCACAAGGTTTTCAACATCTCCAGAGAAATTCCCAAGAGTAAGGTGAAAGGAATAGTCAACACATGACTTTTCAGCCTCTTTTTTCCTTTCCCTTATTGCCACCAAGGCTTCCTCATGGCTGAATACAGGTCTAGTGAAATCAAGAAATGTGGTGACGCCGCCAAAGGCAGCAGTTCTGGA
This sequence comes from Dethiosulfatibacter sp., assembly GCA_030591825.1. Lineage (GTDB taxonomy): Bacteria > Bacillota > Clostridia > Tissierellales > Dethiosulfatibacteraceae > Dethiosulfatibacter. The sequence goes on along the minus strand of JAUVAG010000004.1, from coordinate 13,907 downwards.
CCCGGACTCAAAATCGTCCCTTGAACTGAACTCCCCAAGGTTCAGTGAGAAATGTACATGAGGGTCTATAAATCCTGGAAGAACAAGCTTTCCTTCTGCATTTACAGTCTTTTCACATTCAAATGTACACCTGTCTATCTTTTTAATGGTTCCCTCATTAATATATACGTTTGTATCCACGAATCCGCCGTCAATATAGACTCTTCCATTTATTATGCCAAGGTCAAACATTTCAGACACCCATGATTTCCCTAAGCTCTTCCTTGTGTTTTTCCCTGTATTCTTTAATAAGTCTATCCGCTTCTACTACAAGGTCTGCTTTTTCAAGCCAGTAGGATTGCTTAATCTGCATGTTAAGTTCTTCAACAGTCTTGCCCTGCTGTTCTACCCATGTATAGTACTTCAGATTGTGCCATCTTCTTCTGTTGTCCATATCTCCTTCAAAGAAGAATGAAGGCTCCTGGAATCTTATTACCCTGTCGTATATATTCTTGGCACAGTTTATGTCTATATCAGGCATCTTATTCATTACAGAATGATATCTGTCTATTGAATCAGTGGCAATAGTAAGGATATTGTCCCCTTCATCAAGATCGTAGTATTTGGCAGTCTTTATAGCAGCAATGATATTTGCAACACTTGATATTCCAATCTTGTCGGAAATGAATTCAACAGTCTCCTCCCCAAGAACAGTCTTCAAGTATTCCTTTCCAACCTCTGTAGTGAAGACCTTTAGCATTCTCTTACAGTCCATGTCATCTATTTGAACCACACCGTCACAATTCATTACATTATGAATCCATGTAACATGCTTGTCTCCTATACCCTGGATGTCATGTCCACCATATCCGTTAAGTGACAAAGTTGGACACTGTACAGGTTCTCCTGCAACAATCTTTGCATTAGGGAAACTCCTCTTAACACGGTCTCCACAGGCTATTGTTCCTCCCGAACCAACAGTTAATACAACTGCTGATATTTCTCCATTTCCTATATTTTCCTCATTAACAAGCTCCACCATGGAATTTCCTGTAACATATTCGTGGAACCTGTAGTTTGCAAAGCTTTCAAACTGGTTCAGGATTCTTATCCTTTCAGGGTCCAAATTCTTAAGTTCCTTTGTCTTGTCGTATATTTCCTTTACATTAGACTCGCATCCAGGTGTAGCTATTACATCGGAACCATAAAGCCTGATGAGATCAAATCTTTCCTGACTCATTTCCTTTGGAAGAATTACAAGGGAATCATAGTTCATCCTGGAACTAACCCAAGCACCACCTACACCATAATTCCCGGTGGAAGGCCATATTAGTCTGTGATTCAATGGATCAACCTCTTTAAGGACAGTCTTTTCAGTAAGAACCGAATAAGTTGGTCCAACCTTATGGCTTCCCGTTGGAAAATCCTTGGCATACATTACAAATATGTTGGCCTTAATTCCTGTGAAGCTTGGAGGCAGTATGAAATATGCAATTTCGTCGTTAATATTCCTCCAAGTTATATTGTATAGATTCAATGGATGCAACATGTCCTTGGTCTTCATTTCAAAAGCCGCTTTTCTTATTTCCGGATCAATCTTCCAGGGATGAAGCATTTCCTCATAGGTTGGTCCAACAACAGGTACCTTATTCATAATATCGTCTCCTCAGATTAGAATTTGAAATTATAGTATCAGACTCATAACTCCTTTTGCAGTATGAAGTCTGTTTTCCGCTTCCTGGTAAACTATGGAATGTTCCCCATCTATTACGGAATCTTCAACTTCGTTACCTCTGTCTGCAGGTAAAGCATGCATATAGTACACATTTTTATTAGCTGTTTCCATTAACTTCTCCGTACATTTCCAGTCCTTGAAATCTTCAATGTTTACATCTGGATTCTTTGTACTCCATGATCCCCAGTTCTTTGGAATTACTATATCTGCATCCTTGTATGCTTCTTCCATATCATGGGTTATCCTGAATTCTCCACCATATTTATTGGCATTAGCTTCTGCTTCCTCTATTGCCCAGTCCGGAAGTTCGAATCCCTCTGGATAGGTAAGGGTAACATCCATCTTGTATCTAGGAAATAGAAGTATCTGCGTAAGAGGAACACTTATAGGCTTCTTGTGGGATGTTGCATAGGCCCAAATTATTGAAACCTTAAGTTTTTCAGTATTGGGATGTTTTTCCTTTATAGTCATTAAATCGGCTATTCCCTGCATTGGGTGGAAAAAATCGCATTGGAGATTCATTATAGGTGTCGAGGAATTTGCAGCCATGTCGTTTAGATACTTGTTTCCCTCCTGCCAGTTGCAGTTTCGACAAGCTATGCCGTGTCCGTAGCTTGAAAGTATTTTGGCAGTGTCCCGTGCAACCTCACCGTGGCTTATCTGCATTGTTGATGTATCCAAAAAGTTTGCATGTCCTCCAAGCTGTGCAATACCCGCCTCCATGGAATTCCTTGTCCTCGTGGACTGTTCGAAAAACATGAGAAATATTGTCTTATAGGGCAGTATTGGAGTCGGTATATCCATATAAAATTGTCTCTTAAGGTCCGCCGAAGCATCCAAAAGCATATTTATGTCATCGTTTGTCCAGTCCCTTAGGGTGATGAAATCCTTTCCCTTTAATCTACCTGTCATTGCTGTCCTCCTTTATATAATTCAGGAATTATTGCATAAACCTTTACTGCATTAAGCAGCTCTTCCTTTAAAATCTTCTCATTGGGAGCGTGGGCTTCCTCCTCTCTTCCAGGACCGAAACCTATGCATGGAATGTTTTTCATTCCCATTATTGCAACACCGTTTGTTGAAAAAGTCCACTTGTCAAGAAAAGGCTTACTGCCAAGAATCTTTTCACAAGATTCAAGAAGTATTTCGCAATATCTGCTGTCCTCACCTATTACCCAGGTTGGAAAATAGCAATCAACCTCCTGTACCAGATCCGTATATGATTTTCCCGAATATGTGTACATTTCAACTACTGCTTCACTATCTACTACGCTCTTTAGTTCTTTTATTTCTCCTATGGCGGAGTCTCTGGTTTCTCCAAAGGTAAGCCTCCTGTCAACTGATATAGCACATCCGTCTGCAACTGCGCATCTGGAAGGTGATGTATAAAATATCTCTGAAACGGCCAGAGTGCCCTTTCCAAGAAATTCATCGTATTTCAGATTTTCATTCAACTCTTCCAATTCCTTGAGTATGGAAGCCATCTTATAAATTGCATTGTCTCCTCTTTCAGGAGCGGAACCGTGGGCACTCAGACCCTTTACGGCCACCTTTATTTCCATTCTTCCCCTGTGGCCTCTGTATACATTAAGACCAGTAGGTTCCGTCAATACAACAAACTCAGGATTTATGGTTTTCTCTTCAAGGATATGCTGCCAGCACAGACCGTCACAGTCCTCTTCCTGTACTGATCCTACAACCCAAAGACTTATTCCTTCAAGAAGTCCAAGCTTCTTGGCTATGGCAGCACCATAGAGACATGAAGCGAACCCTCCCTTCTGGTCGCTGGCACCTCTTCCGTAAATATATTCCTCGTCTTCCTTCCCCTGGAAGGGATGGAATTCCCAGTTATCCTCCTGTCCAACATCAACAGTATCAATGTGACCGTCGTAGGCAAAGACATGTTCTCCATTTCCTACCCTGCCCAGAATGTTTCCCATCTTGTCTATTATTATTTCATCAAAATCAAGGGTTTCCATTTCCTCCCTGATTCTTTTTACTACCTCTTCCTCTCCCATGCTAGTAGATTTTATTGCTATTATATCCCTCAAAAAGCCTTCAACATCGCTGTTCATTTCTCCAGCAAGTTTTTCTATTTTTTCAAGCTTATTCATAGCTGTCACCTCTCAAAATTTCACTTAAGTATTCCTCAACTATCCTCAGGCTGACTTCCTCCCTGTAAAGCTTGGTAGAGCGCTTGTCATCGGTTCCTTCCATTTCCTTTCTTATTGCAGTAAGAAATTCCTTCACGTCCCGATTTTCCACAAATCTCTCTTCAGCTTCCCTGTTTCTCACGGGCAGCTCATTGACAGCACCTATGGAAACCCTTATATAGTCAAGCTTGTCATTCTTCATTCCATAAAGAAAAACCACTGAAAACTTGGAAAGTATACTTGCTTTCCTGGATCCCACTTTTTTGTACCTAAAACCTGTAATATCTATTTTTGGAATTATTACCTCGTGAAGAAATTCATTCTCTCTTATATCCGTCTTGTATTTACCCTTTATAAAATCCTCTACGGTCAGTATCCTCGATCTGTTCTTGCTTTTGAGAAGGATTTTCCCGTCCAGAGCATAAAGCAATGGAAGACTGTCTGCAACCTGTGCTGCATTGACAATATTACCTCCCACAGTAGCCACATTTCTTATGGCAGGGTTCCCCATTAGACGATATGGAAGCTTTATACATTCAGGAAGCACCAGGGATTTTTCCATATTGCGATGGGTGGTGCAGGTTTTGATATGGTAATGCTCCTTGTCCTCTGTTATTCCCTTCAGTTCATCTATCTGTTCTATGAATACAATATCTTCTTCGAATCTTCTTTCAGCTCCCTGCCACTGTCTCTTCCTGACCATGAGATCCGTTCCACCGGCAAAGATTCTGTATTTACCTGTATCAATGATTTCCAGAAGTTCATCAACAGTTTCCGGCCTTCTGCAATCAATCATTTAAAACCACCTCCTGTGTAAGTTTTCTGACAGCCCTGTATATGGCTTCATATCCAGTACTTCTACATATATTCCCAGAAAGACCTACCTTGATATCTTCCTCAGTAAGAGATATTCCCAGTTTCAAAAGCCCTTCGGTAGCCATTACCATTCCTGGAGTACAGAATCCACACTGGACGGCACCTTCCACCATGAATGCCTTTTCTATTTCCTTGTATCTTTCAGTCTTTGAAAATCCTTCAATTGTTACAACCTCCTTACCTATTACATTATTCATAGGCATCATGCAGGAGTTCACTATCATTCCATCCAGAAATACTATGCATGCTCCACATTCTCCTTCGGCGCATCCTTCCTTTGTTCCCTTAAGGTCAAAGTCGTTTCTTATTACATCAAGAAGCCTCATTGCTAGGCCTGTTTCCACCTTTACATCTTCTCCGTTTAGCTTGAATTCTACGATCATATCAGCAGCTCCTTAAGTATATTTTCTGAAGTCACAGGCAATTCCTTTATTTCTATGTCCATCGCATTTTCAACTGCAGATGCTATTGCGGGAGCCACTCCCACCAACGTAAGCTCGCCTGCAGCCTTTGCGCCGTAGGGACCTTCCTTGTACGGATTCAATATCCAGTCCGTATGCATCCTCGGCATATCGACAATTGTAGGCACCGTATAGGATGAAAAACTATTGTGTTCTATGAGACCGTCTTTTGTAGTCATGACTTCCAGCATTGCATATCCAAGTCCCTGTGCTATTCCTCCATGAACCTGTCCAATAAAAGTCTTTTCATCCATTGGCATTCCAACATCATATACCGCATATATGTCCTTGCAGGTAATCTCCAGAGTCAATGGATCGACTTCAACAACAGCAAGAACTGCAGACCATGAATATGACATGTATGCATTTCCCCTGAGATTTTCCTGGTCCCATTTCACATAGTCAGGTTGTTTGTAGTTCTCCACTATTTCAATTTCCACGTCGGATTCCATACTGTCCTTCAACCTAAGGGCTGCTTTGTAAAGAAGCCCTCCAACAACCATTGTAGTCCTCGATGCAACTGTAGGTCCAGAATCAGGTACAAGAAGAGTGTCAGGATTTTCATATATTATCCTATCGATTTCTATATCCAGAACCGATGCAACAATCTTTGAAAGTACTGTTTTTGCTCCCTGTCCCATTTCAACCGATGACACAAGAATATGGATATTCTTGTCAGTATCCTTTTTAAGTTTCACTACACTTTTTATATGTTCGGCTTCACCATCTCCGGTAAATCCTCCTCCGTGAGGAATGAATGATATTCCTATTCCTCTGTAGCTTCCCATTTCTTCCTTTAACTTGTCGTAGCCTGCCATTTCAGCCAGCCTGTCCGCCATCTCATCAAGCTTTATTTCCTCGTTGTATATTCCCGAAGTTGATGAAATGTCCCCTCTTTTCACAAAATATGGCCTTCTGAATTCCAAAGGGTCATAACCCAAATGATTTGCAAGCTGGTTCATATGCTGTTCCAGTGCGAACAATGTTTGGGGTGCACCAAAGCCCCTAAAAGCCCCTGTGAAAATATTGTTTGTCTTATATGTTGTTCCCTTTACTCTCAGGTTTTCTATCAGGTAACATCCTGTAAGGGATAGTATTCCTCTTTGAAGAACAACATCAGAAAGTCCAAGATATGGTCCTGCATCTATTCCAAAATCAAATTCCATTCCCACAATTCTGTGGTCCTTTAAATATGTCTTCACCAAGGTTTTTGAAGGATGTCTTTTAGTTGTGAATACAATGTCCTCTCGCCTGTCAAAGATAAGTCTTACTGGTGCTCCTATCTTCATGGAAGCAGCTGCAACCTGACATGCCAAAAGTGAGGGGTATTCCTCCTTGCCGCCAAAGGCTCCTCCTGTTTCACTTTGTATTACCCTTATATCATGGTCTGCAAGTCCTGTTGAATGTATGAGAGCATTCTTGATATAGTAGGGACACTGCATGGAACCATAAATAATGAGCCTTCCATCTGAAAAATCTCCTACAAGACCCTGCTTTTCCATGTATAACTGCTCCTGATAACCTGTAGAATAGGATTTTTCAAATACCTTGTCGTATTCCAGGGTTTCAAGGTCTCCCTTTGTATATTCCTGTTCCGAAAAGATGTTATCTCCGCTTCCGAAGTCAAATATCCCTTCTTCCTCTTCATATTCTATTTCTATATTTTTCATGAATCTTATTATTTCATTCTTGTCCTTACCTGCTATGAGTGCTATTGGTTCACCCTTATAGTTAACATAGCCATCGGCAAAAATGGGCATATCCGTCGTTATCATCGCCACTTGGTTTATGAATGTATCGTTGGCATCAATTACCCAAAGGTTTTCCGGTAGCTGCGGATATTTAATGCATTTAATTCTTCCTTTTGATATCTCGCTTCTCAGAGTTCTTCCATAGTGGAGATTTTCAAATTTTATATCCTCTATATACCTTGCTGTTCCATTAATTTTCTCAACACCATCTACTCTGTTAATCCTGTCTGTAATTTTCATGGTCACCTCCGTTTGTGGGTAATAAAAAAAGACTACACAGCAAAACTATCCATACTATAAGTATGAATGCATGCTTCATGTAGTCTTGGATTTCTACCAAGAAATGTTGATATACTTATTTAGTCCCTTATAGAACAAAGCAACTAAGCTACAAAAGAAAACATGCCATTCTTTCCTCAAGATGTCAAGCGTGCAGCAAGTCTTCACCTATTGTATCTTCTAATATATATTATATCTCAGAGTAATAGAAAAGACAACTTCATGGAATATAAAAAATCACCTCATTTGCAGTTTTCGCAAAGAAGGTGATCTCTTAGTCTAATTTAAATTCTATTTACTGTTTCACTATAGCTCTTCCAACTATAAATGCCCCGAAGAACCTTTCCAAAGTTTCAATTTCGAAACCTGCATCTCTAATCATGTCTGCTGTTTCCCTGTTTAGATTACAACCGTTTGCAAGCTTGTTCCAGCTGGAGTTCAATCTATTGAAAAGATTCTTCAAAATACTGTGTTCAGGCATTACATGCTCCATAAAATAAATTCTGCCTCCAGGCTTTAAAACCCTTTTCACCTCGTTAAGTCCTTTTAAAGGATCATCTACGGAACAAAATACAAGAGTGAAAACTATACTGTCAAAAGTGTCATCTTCAAAACACAAAAATTCAACGCTGGAATTAATAAATTTAATTTTCTTATCTTTGGGAAAATCAAATTTTCTAATCTTCTCCAATACCCTTCTGTCAACTACAGTATAGGATGAAATCATATCAAAATCATAAAAACCAAGATTTGTACCTGTCCCTGCACCTATTTCCAATATATTACCTTCTATATTCTTAAACATTGTCTTCCTTTTTTTCTTGAGTACAAAGGTTTCAAGAGGAAGCATGAAGGAATCGTAAATTATATCTGATAGATTCATATTATTAAACTCGATTTATTCATATCCAAGGAAAACATCCGTTTTTATAAAGTCTTTTTCTATTCCAAGCCCAAGAAGCTTTTCAGTAATGAAAGCATTCATACCTGGTGTTCCTGCTATATAATATAAAGAGTCATTACTCTTTTCTTTTGCAAATTCATCAATTTGATATGAAAATATATTTCTATCCGAAATGAATTCAATATCAAGTCCGCTATACTTTTCATTTACTTCCTTCAAGAATTCTTCATAGGCGAATTCTCCCCTATCATCAGAATACAAAACCTTCAACAACTTGGGATTGACCGCCCTGCTATCCAAATCCTTAAGAAAGGCTCTAATGGGTGTAATTCCAATTCCACCTGCCATTATGCAAATGGTTTTGTCATAATCATCAATCTTAAATTTACCAATTGCGCCATCAACTGTCATTATATCTCCAGTCTTGAGTGTCAGCAAATGCTTCTTAAAATCACTGGGTTCATCTACTATTCTAGTAGTAAAAAGCATCATATTCTCTTCTTTTATAGAAGCGAAACTGAATATCCTAAAATCTTTACCCTCTATGTTTTTATCTGTAAACCTGAAAATTCCATGTTGCCCGGGTATCCAATCAAGATCTTCGGGTATAGTGAATACAAAAGAATAAACATCACTTGTTTCCTTTATCATTTCCTTGAAATTCAACTGAAACATCACTTTATTTTTTGCCAATTCTAACACTTCCTTCCCTTTTTTTATAGCTTAAGAAAGTCAAACTATGCATAACCCCTTGAAGCGTTGGTGTTATGCGGTTAAGGAAACTTTCTTTCGCATCTTAATAACCGCTCTGGTCACTATCTGCTTCACATCTAGCGCGACGATGTCGCTGTGAACTGGTTAACGCAGCAAAGCTACTTTCTTGTATTATATCACTTTGCAGGATTATTATATATATTAAAAAGCAATGTTCATGAATCGTCATTTTTTGTGAAGGATGACAGCACTTCTTGACCTTCCTTCAGCATTTCCATGGGTATATCCAATTATGTTGAAATGTTCAGAAAGCTTTTCCGCCATTTCTTCGTAGTTTTCATTCTTTCCCCTTATGCAGGTTGAAAGATGTACGGTATCCACTCCCAGGTCAATGAGCTTTTGTATCTTGTAGTCAAAATCTCCACCATCATTCATGAAGGACACAAGTTCTGTATCTTCACCGTAATCACTGAAGGAATCCTCCCTGTTGTTGAAGGCTCTAAAACACCCTTTTCCCGTGCATCTTTCCATAGTCTTTTCTCTTACTATTATAGCTATTTTCATTTCATCCTCTATTATAACGTTATTATTCCAAATTACTGCGGACGTTCACTTTGAACTAAGCTAGCAAAAAACAGACAAAGAAAATATCTCCTTGTCTGTAATGTCATTTCAATGAACTTACTTGTTTAACGCAAAGAATACCTTCTCTGGAGTTATTGGCAGTTTTCTGAACCTTACACCTATTGCATTGTATATTGCATCGGCTATTGCAGGTGCAGCAGCATTTATTACAACCTCACCTATAGACTTGGCTCCATATGGACCTGTCGGCTCATAGCTTTTTGCAAAATCAACCATAATTTTTGGAGAATCCTTTCTCGTAGGAATCTTGTAAGTCATGAAGCTATCGTTCATTTCTCTTCCTGCAAAGTCGTGATTTATATCCTCATAAAGAGCCATTCCTATTCCCTGAAGTATTCCTCCCTGAGTTTGGACCGTACAAAGATTGCTATTTATCACTGTTCCACAGTCAACCACTCCCGCAAATTCCAGTACGTCAACTTTTCCTGTTTCAGTGTCAACCTCAACCAGGGCAAAACCTGACTTATATGGTGGTGCTTCCTTTGAACAGGTGTGGCTTCCAGTAGCCATAACCTGCCTGCAGTTAAGCCTGTATCCAAGATCCTTAAGACTAATACTGTCCTCACCCCAGGCAAATACTCCGTTGTCATATTCTATTTCATCGATTTTCGTATGGGAAATTTCCGATACTTCCTTCTTAAGCTTTTCAATAATCGTTTCCGACGCTTCTACTACAGCCCTTCCAGTAACATATGTAGAGCTTGATGCATAGGAACCGTCATCATAGGGTGTAACATCTGTATCCGCTGCATATACGACAATATTTTCAAGAGGAACCTGCAGAGTTTCGGCAGCCATCTGTGATAGTATAGTGTCGCATCCTGTACCCATATCCGTTGCACTTATAAGCAGTGTGAAAAATCCATCACTGTTGAACTTAAGTGTCGCACTTGCAGAATCTATATTCAGCACTCCTGATGCCTGAATTGAAAGTGCCATTCCAACACCTCTAAATTTCCCGTTTCCCATGTCTTTTCCAGGATAGTTTTCATCCCAATTTATGAGCTCCTTGCCCCTGTCTATTAAAAAGTCAAGCTCACAGCTGTCCTGTCTTATTATGTCGTCTTCGTATACATGGTTTGTTCCAAGAAGAAGGTTTTCACCCTTCTTGATGAGGTTCATCTTTCTCAGTTCTGTAGGGTCCATTCCAATCTCTTTAGCCAGTTCGTTTACTATGGATTCCACAGCAAATAGTCCTTGCGTCTTTCCATAACCCCTGAAGGCTCCTGAAGAAGGCAGATTTGTATAAACAGCAGTGGCATCAAACCTGTAGCCATCTACCTTATTATACATTGCCATTGATTTTTCGGCACATGCTTCAATCACTGTACTCGCATGTTCTCCAAAAGCTCCCGTATCTGATATTGCTTCAAAGTCAAAGGCCTTGATTTTTCCATCCCTGTTGGCTCCGATTTTCACTTTCATTAAGAAGGGATGTCTTCTAGTTGTAGCTAGAAAAACTTCCTTCCTTGAATAATAAATCTTTGCAGCCTTTCCAGTCTTAAGGGTAACAAGTGCAGGAAAAAACTCGGAAGCAGCTGTCTGCTTAAGTCCGAAGCCTCCACCAATTCTCGGTTTCTTAACCCTTACTCTGCTTGTAGGAATATTAAGGGAATTTGCTATCATCCTTCTTACATGGAAGGGAACCTGAGTTGCAGACACTACAGTCATCCTGTCGTATTCATCCATATAGGTATAAGTTGTGACAGGCTCCATCATTGCAGGATTGGTTGCCTGAGTTTCATATTCTCTCTCCAGGATTATTTCACTTTCCCTGAAGCCCTTTTCATAGTCTCCTATGTCAAAATGAAGATGTGATGCTATATTCTTTTCCGGCTCAAAGCCTATATCGTAGTTTACTCTGGAATCTTTTTCAAAATGCACTATGGATTTTGATTGGACAGCAGTCTTGTAGTCAAGGACTGGTTCAATTACTCTATAGTCAACCTTGATCAACCTCATGGCCTTGTCTGCCTGCTCTTCATTCCTTGCAGCAATAACTGCAACCTCATCTCCTATATATCTTACATAATTGTCAAGTATTTTCCAATCAAGAGGAGAAGGCTCGGGAAATGTCTGTCCTGCTCTTGTGATTCTCACATCAGGCACATCCTTGTAGGTAAGTATACACTCCACACCTTCAATTTTCTCGGCTTTTTCCGTATCTATATTCAATATCTCCGCAAAATGATGCTTGCTTCTAAGTATCTTTACAATAAGGGCATCCCTTGGGGCCAGGTCGTCTGTATAGACTGCAGCTCCAGTTACAAGCTTCTTTCCGTCTCTCTTTGGAATAGGCTGGTTCACAATTTTAAGTATCTTTGGCCGTTTCTTGTCCAGTACCTTCATCTATTCCACCTCCAGATATTTCTTTATGCCCTTCATCTGGGCTTCATATCCTGTACATCTGCACAGGTTTCCATTTATATAATGCTTTATATCTTCCTCAGTAGGGTTTCCCAGTTCTCTTTTCATAGATATTGTAGTCAATGCAAGGGATGGGGTACAAAATCCGCACTGGTCTGCACCTTCATTTATTATATGCTCTCCAAGCTTTTCGGCTTCTTCAATGACTCCTTCGAGGGTTGTGATGCTTTTTCCTTCAGCTCTGTGGCTGAAGTAAGAACATGACAGTACCGGGATTCCGTCAACTAGTACCGTACAGGCTCCACAGGTGCTTTTATCACATCCCCTTTTCACACTCTTGCAGCCATTATTCCTTAAAGTTTCGGAAAGATATTCATCTTCCTTTACTTCCACTTTTATATTACTTCCATTTATATTAAGATTAATTATCATTTCCAAGAACCTCCCTGATTCCTCTCTTGAGAAGGACCTTGCTCATGGCACTTCTGTATTGGCCAGATCCAAAAATATTTGTTCCATAAGCCAGTTCCGCTGCTGCATTACAGGCTTTTCCTATTATATCTTCATCTATTTTTTCTGCAGCATTAAGAATCTCCATGGCATCTGTTGCAAGTACTGCTCTTCCAGGTCTTCCTCCTATGGCAATCCTGTACTTGCCATGAATACATGAAACTCCACAATTCAGTATTGCATAGTCTCCTTTGGAATTTCTCATCATCTTAAAGGATGCATTATTTATGTTTTTCTTTATTATAATTTCAACCAGAATATCCTTTTCCAAAAGACCCTTTTCCATATAATCCTCAAGGCTTATCCTTCCGCTTTTATAAAACTGAAGGTCTACATCAAGTGCCAGCAATGCAGTTATAAGATCCGAAAATCCATATCTTGGATATACTGTACCGCCTATGGTTGCTATATTTCTAAGCTGCACACCTACAATATTTTTAAGAGCCGCAGCGAAATAATTGTCGAACCAGCTGTTTAAAGCACTGTCCGTTTCCAACTGCCTGAGAGTAGTCATTGCTCCAACTGTGAAAGCATCCTCAGTTTCCTTTATTCCATTCAAGTTCAAATCGAAAAGGTCTACAGCCTCTCCTATGTATAGGTCTGTGGAAAGTCTTAGGAATGCTCCGCCAGCAATTAGCTTTGCTTTATTCTTATTGCTGTAGATTTCCCAGGCTTCCTCCATTGTCTTTGGTTTGTTTAAATTTCTTATTCTGATCATATTTTGCTCCTAAATTCACACTATATTATGATTATTTACCCAACTATGTAGTATATCACAAGAATCGTAGTTTTCAAATAATTATGTAATGAATATTAGTGGTTCATTAATAAATAAATGTTATAATATAGGTAAAGTAGCTACGCTACGTCATCTATAAAATAGATGTTGTAAGCGTGGAAAGTTATCCTTGAAAGTCAAATACTACGCTTCAAGGGATTTAACATATTTAAACTTTCCTAAGCTAAAACAAAGCCGATTAGGAGTATTAATAATGAAAAATAAAGACGATTTAAAATCATATGGCTGGCTCTTATCCAGATTCTATACATTAATGGTGAGATTTTCAGACAACAGTTATATATGGAAACAGAAGGAAAATCGATGCCCGATATCCGCTATGAAAGGGAAGGCATCGAAAAAATCATTGGTAAATTCTCAATAAAGGATTTTATAGTATACAAGGAATTGAAAAAGGATGATTCCTTCATAGTTATAATGGAAAAGAATTCTAACCCTGAAGACCTCGTATAATCTTCCTTCTGAATATAAGATAAAAGGCTGTCGAAGTTAACAATATGAGCCCGCAATAATATAGCACCTGGCTCCATTCTATGTTTTTTGTCAATATACCCTCCAGAACCTTGTAATCCCAATAGAAAGGAGACCAGTACAGAAATATCTGCCACCTTTCAGGTATTATTATTGACCCTGCAAAGGATAGCATGACAGGCATGAAACTGAGCTTCACAAGGGCTATTGCTGCAACCTGGTTGTCTGCAGTAGCTCCTGTCAAAAATCCAAGGACGGAAGCT
>JAUVAG010000022.1 GCA_030591825.1 Dethiosulfatibacter sp. | reverse complement strand
TAAGGTATCCCAAGGATTCGCTCACACTAGCAATCTTTTTCTGGATTATCCTGATATTCTGCAGGGACTCCATTGTTTCACTAAGTTCTTCATTTATTTTTTCAATTCTGTTTTTATCATTCATGTCAGTCTCCTGGATAATCTTATCTATCATTATTGTACTGATTTTGATTCATCGTTGTGCAATAATGTGTACCTTTATTATACCTTATTTTATCAAATGAATGTTAATTTTTCAACAATATTGAACCACATTTTATTGATATTCAAAGCTGTTGAATCCCCTTCTATTTTTTAATCAAACACACTATGATTTTAAACATACTTGTACCTGACTTATATTTTTTGTATAATATCTTAAAATCAATTATAGAAAGAGAGAAAATATGACACGAGAAATCTTTAGTAATATCTACTTAATAGAAGTTCCCCTTCCAAACAATCCATTAAAAAATCTAAACAGCTATTTTATAAAAGGTAAAAAAAGAAATCTCCTTATTGATACTGGATTCAACAGCGACATATGTTACGAGGCGCTGGTTCAAGGATTAGATGAAATCGGAGCAGACATGGGAAACACCGATATATTCCTTACACACCTACATTCGGATCATTCAGGTTTAAGCAAGCGAATTGCTTCAGAATCCAGCAAAATATATATAAGCTCAATCGATAAAATGTATCTGGAATATTTCAGCAAAGGTGACTACTGGGATGATACCAAGGAAAAATTCATGAATCAAGGCTTCTCAGAAGATGAGTTCATTATGAATAAAGAAACCAATCCCATTATAAAATATTCCCCTCCTTATGATACGGTGTATGTAGAGGTAGAAAACGGCCATGTATTTGATCTTGGTGGAATCAATCTTGAAACAATTTTAACTCCAGGACATACTCCAGGACACATGTGCCTTTATGTTGAAGAAGAAAAAATACTTTTCAGTGGCGACCATATAATTTTCGACATAACTCCTAATATTAGCCCTCTTCCAGGAGTAACCGACTCCTTAGGCAGTTATCTGGAAAGTCTTGAAAAATTAAAAACCCTTGATGTATCCTATACCTTATCCTCCCACAGGAATGCAATGGGCGATGATAAAAAAAGGATAAGGGAACTCATTGACCACCATGTAGAAAGACTTGATGAAGCATATTCCATAATAAAAGATGGCAAAAGACTTACAGCCTACGAGGTTGCTTCTAAAATGACCTGGTCTGTAAGACTGAAAAGTTGGAATGACTTCCCTCCACACCAGAAATGGTTTGCCGTAGGAGAAGCAGCAGCACACCTTGACTATCTGGTACAAAACAGAAAGATAAATATGACAAAAGAAAATAATATAAACATATATTCGACTTTATAAACACATTTACCCTATGGCTAGATTTCATATCTTATCCATAGGTTTTTTTGCCTCTCTTATCACTTTATACAAATTGTGATATAATTGAATTAAGCAACAACTGTTTTTTTGATATCCAATCAAATAAAGGATGATCGCAATGTTTAAAAATATCAGACGAAACACAATACTGATTTTACCATTGATTCTCCTGACCGTAATTCTATCCTCAGTATTTGTTTCAGCCCAAAACGACTCCCCCCTTGTATTGACAATCGAAATAAACAATACCATAACTGCAGGTACTACGGAATATATTAGAAGAAGCCTTGAAACGGCCGAAGAAATGAATGCCGATGCAATAGTTCTTCTTATAGACACTCCCGGAGGCCTTGTTTCCGCAACCATTGATATCATGCGGCTCATACTAAATTCCAATACTCCAGTAATCACCTATGTGTATCCCCAGGGAGCAATAGCTGCATCCGCCGGTAGCTTCATTCTACTAAGCGGGAATATTGCAGCAATGTCTCCAGGAACAACATGCGGAGCAGCCATGCCGGTAATCATCTCCCCCACTGAAGGCACCACCCAAACTGCAGATGACAAAACTATCAAATTTCTAGCAGGTCACATGAGGAGCATAGCTCGAGAAAGAGGACGTTCAACTGATGTCGCAGATAAATTTGTCACTGAAAACCTTACTCTCGATGCCTACGAAGCCCTGGAAAAAAATGTCATAGACTATATTCCCAGCACCCTTGAAGAACTTCTTGAAACAATTCATGGAACTACTGTCAAAATAAACAATGAAAATATTATCTTAAATACAAAAAATGCAAACTTAGAGCCACTGGAAATGACAATAGTTGACAGAATCACCGACATAGTCAGCAATCCACAGATTACATTCATACTTGTCATAGTGGGAATATACGGCATCATCATAGGTTTTAATGCACCGGGAACCTTTGTACCAGAAGTTTTGGGAGCTATAGCATTAATGCTTGGACTCTACGGACTTGGACTTTTCGAGGTGAATATCTTCGCCGCAGCAATGCTGCTACTTGGAATTGCCCTCCTGGTAGCCGAAGCCTTTACCCCAACATTTGGAATACTTGCCTTCGGAGGTATTGTTAGTATAGTACTTGGAATACTATTCCTGCCTGTAGAGCCACTTATGCCTGCCGGATGGTTCAGAAGCTTCAGACTAATGGCAATAGGCATTGGAATAGGAAGCGGAATACTAATGGTGATAATTCTAACAGGAATAATAAGACTTAGAAAAAGCAAGGTAGTCCACGGCAATTTCGAATTTGACGGAAAGACAGGAACTGTAGTCGACACCCTTGATCCAAAAGGTCTGGTAAAAGTTCAAGGAGAAATATGGAGCGGAACCAGCAGTACAGATGACACCATAGAAACAGGTGAAAGAATAGTAGTGATAAAACGTGAAGGAATAAATGTAATAGTCAAAAAAACAAATAATGATACGGACATTAAGTCCAAGGAGGTATAAAAGTGTTTTTTCTAGATGAAAGATTTATGACCATTGTCGGAGTTTTGATCTTTCTTGTTCTTATACTCCGCCTTGCAATAAAAATAATTCTCGAATATGAAAGAGCAGTTCTTTTCAGACTGGGTAGATTGGTTGGCGTAAAAGGTCCAGGCCTTATAATCATCATTCCAATAATCGACAGAATTGTAAGGGTTCCCCTTAGAACCATAGTATTCGATGTCCCTACTCAAGAAGTGATAACAAAGGACAATGTTACCTGCAAGATCAATGCTGTGCTCTACTACAGGGCTGTGGCTCCGGACAAGGTAATTGTAAACGTTGAAAAATACCATGAAGCTACAATAGAATATGCACAGACAACACTGAGAAGCGTTGTAGGTCAGGCATATCTTGATGAATTATTGTCCGAAAGAGAAAAGCTCAACAATGTAATACAAAAAATCGTTGATGAAGCAACAGACCCTTGGGGCGTCAAGGTAACGGCAGTTGAAATAAAAGATGTTACACTGCCTCAGGAAATGCAAAGAGCCATAGCCAAAGAGGCCGAAGCCGAGCGTAACAGAAGAGCTGTAATCATTCAGGCAGACGGTGAAAAAGAAGCTGCCCTTAAACTTGCCCAGGCTACTGAAATACTTTCAACTCAAAATGGTGCAATGACTCTCAGAATGCTCAGGTCATTGTCGGAAGCAGCCGATTCAAAGTCCACAACCATACTCTTCCCTCTTCCTATGGAACTACGGGAATTACTGCCTGATATTAAAAAATGGGCTGAAAAAGCGAATCGTTCTCATGAAAAAAAAGACAACGACGAAAACAAAACAGATTAAACAAAATTCAACATCCTTTTTATGCTCTTATAAAGTATTATTAACAACTTTATGAGAGCATATTTTATTTGATTGAATTTTATTTTTTTGTGTTATAATTATGGAGTTGCATATTAATATTTACAGGAGCCATTTATGGATAAAATATATGAAATACTGAAAACACTATACGGATACGATGAGTTCAGAAGCAAACAGAAAGAAATAATCGAAAATACACTGGAAGGCAATGATGTCTTTACAATCATGCCTACTGGAGGTGGAAAATCCATGTGCTACCAGATTCCCAGCCTTATGTTCAATGGGCTAAGCATAGTTATTTCTCCTCTCATATCACTTATGAAAGACCAGGTGGACGAACTGAAAAGAATAGGCCTTCCTGCAGAATATATAAACAGCTCACAAAGCCAGTCTGAATATGCCGAAGTTCTGAAAGCGGTGGAAGAAAATCGATGCAAGCTTCTTTATGTATCACCAGAAAGACTTGAGCTTGAAGGATTCAAATCCATAATGCTTAATCAGACAATAAATATGATAGCAGTCGACGAGGCTCACTGTGTTTCACAGTGGGGACACGACTTTAGACCTGGATACAGGAATATAAGGACATTCATAGACTCCTTCGAAAAAAGACCTGTAGTTACAGCCTTTACTGCTACTGCAAACGAGGAAGTAAAAAAAGACATTGTGGATCTTCTTGGACTAAGAAATCCTGAAGTGTTCATTTCCGGCTTTGACAGGGAAAATCTAGAGTTGAGGGTGTTAAGAGGCTTGGACAGAGACCTTTTTATAGAAAACTATCTTCACAACCACAAAAATTCATCAGGCATAATATACTGTGCTACCAGAAAAAGGGTTGATGAACTTTACAACAAGTTCTCGAAAAAGGGATATCCAGTATCAAGATACCATGGCGGTATGTCCCCCAATGAAAGAACCGCCAACCAGGAAAAATTCATGTATGACGATGCTAGGATTGTATTTGCTACCAACGCCTTCGGTATGGGAATAGACAAGTCAAACATAAGGTTTGTACTCCACTACAACATGCCCCAGTCAATAGAAAACTATTATCAGGAAGCAGGCAGAGCTGGAAGAGACGGACTTGATTCAGAATGCATCCTCCTATTCGGAAGACAGGATATTACCATACAAAAATACCTCATTGAAAACAGCATAGACAATGTTGAAAGACAAAACCATAAGTATTCGCAGCTTAAAATAATGAACGACTACTGCTATACAAGTGACTGTCTCAGAGAATACATTCTCAATTATTTTGGTGAAGACTATGATAATGACAATTGCCACAACTGTACAAACTGCAGCGATGATTTTGAAAAGGAGGAAATCACCCTTGAAGCTCAAAAAATCCTTTCATGCATCCACAGAGCTGGACAGAGATTCGGTGCAAACCTGATAGCACTGGTCCTGAAGGGATCGCAAAACAAGAAGGTCCTCAACTTTGGTCTTAATAAGCTGTCAACCTACGGTATCATGGAGGAATATTCCACAAAGGAAATAGTGGAACTAATAAACATTCTGGCTACAGAAGGATACCTGGTAATAACCGAAGATAAATTTCCAGTTGCCAAACTTTCAAAGATGTCTAAAAAAGTCTTCAGCAATGAAGTAAAAGTTTATAGAAATGTTGAAATAGCAAGAATCCAGGAAGACATTGACAACAAACTTTTCAACAAACTGCTATCGCTGAGGAATACAACTGCAAGAAAAGAAAATGTACCTCCTTATATAATCTTCCATGACAGGACCATCCAGGAAATGAGTAGCTATCTTCCAGTGAACTCCATGCAGCTTCTGCAGATTTCGGGAATAGGTACTTCAAAATCCGAAAAATATGGGGGAATCTTTACAGATGCCATCAGGTCATACATGGATGAAAACAATATTGAAATAGATGAAGACAAGATAATAATAAGTAGCAAGACATCTACAAAAGCATCGTCAAAAGGCGGCAAAACCAAAAAGGTTAAAACACACCTCATCACCTTTGACATGTACAAGTCAGGTAAAACCTTGAAAGAAATTTCAGAAGAAAGAAACATAAAGTTGCGAACCATTGAAGAACATATCTGTAAATCAACATATGAGGGACTAGTAGAATCCTATGATAAATTCTTCGATGATGATGAAGAAGAAAAAGTGCTACAAGCAATAGACGAGGCTGGAACAGAGCTTCTTAGAAACATAAAGGAAATACTTCCTGAAGAAATATCATATTACAAAATCAAAATGGTAATGGCAAAGAACGGAATAGTTCAGGGGTTATAGAAAAATGAAAGACAATAGATTTGACTATATAAAAATAGTAAATGCAAATGAAAACAATCTTAAAAACATAAGTATTGAGATACCTAAGAAAAAAATAACAGTCTTTACTGGAGTATCCGGCTCTGGAAAGTCATCCCTCTGTCTAGACACAATAGCTGCGGAATCAAGGCGTGAGCTTAACAAAACCTTCCCCAGCTTTGTGCAACAGTATCTTCCAAAATACGGAAGACCTAATGTGGAGCGTATAGAAAATCTTCCAGTCACAATAATTCTGGACCAGAAAAAACCTTCTTCAAACTCAAGGTCTACAGTAGGTACCTATACAGATATCCATTCCATGTTAAGGCTATTGTTTTCAAGGATAGGCGAACCCTTTGCAGGATATTCGGATATCTTTTCCTTCAATCATCCCTCGGGACAATGCAAGAAATGTGAGGGCCTTGGAGTTACAACAGAGCTTGATATCCACAAACTAGTGGATTTTAACAAGTCTCTGAATGACGAAGGTGTTATTAACTTCCCAGCTTTCACAACCGGAGCATGGAGATGGAAAAGATACGCCTACAGCGGTCTCTTCGACCTTGACAAGAAAATAAGGGACTATGATGAAATAGAACTGGCCCTCTTTCTACACTCTCCTCAGACAAAACTTAATAACCCTCCTTCAAACTGGCCCAAGTCTGCCAAGTTCGAAGGAATATATCCAAGAATGTATAGAAGTATCATAAACCAGAAAGAGGGAAAAAGACATCAAAAAATTCTTCAAACAATGATTACAACAACAAAATGTCCTGAATGCAATGGTTCAAGATACAATGAAAAAATAAGATCATGTAAAATAAACAGTAAAAACATTTCAGCTGTGTCCTCCATGTCAATACCTGATGCAATGGACTTTATTTCACAAATACACCATCACCTTGCTGAAGATATTAAAGCGGATATCATAAAAAGACTTCTAGCTTTGAATGACATAGGACTGGGATATATAAGCTTGGACAGAAATATAGGAACATTATCCGGTGGAGAGGCACAGAGAACAAAGATAGCCAAGTATATAAACTCTTCACTGACTGACATTGTTTACGTTCTTGATGAACCCAGTGCAGGACTGCATCCCCACGACATAGATCTTCTGAAAGATTCTCTAAAAATACTTAAGAACAGGGGCAATACAATACTCATAGTTGAACATAACCGCGAGATAATAAAGCTTGCAGACCATGTAATAGATATAGGTCCTTCTGGAGGATCAAAGGGTGGAGAAATAATGTTCAGCAGCACCTATGAAGACCTGTTGAAATCAGATAATCTGACTGGAAAACTTCTAAGGGAAAAAACTCCTATAAAAGAATATTTCAGAAATCCAAAGAACTGGATATCAATTAAAAATGCAAATCTTCACAATCTGAAAAACATCTCCATAGACCTTCCCCTTGGAGTACTGACAATAATTGCAGGAGTTGCAGGTTCAGGAAAAAGCTCCCTCATGGACCATTTTGAAAACAACTGCAACGAAGACATTATTACGATACATCAAAAAAGCATAGGAATAAATTCAAGATCCACACCGGCGACATATCTTGACATATCAGATAACATAAGGGCACTTTTTGCCGCTGAAAACAAGGTAAACAAAAAGCTTTTCAGCTTCAATTCTGAAGGCGCCTGCCCTGCCTGCAATGGCAAAGGAATAATAGTTTCAGAAATGGGTTTCATGGATTCAATAGAAACACTTTGTGACGTATGCAACGGAAAAAGATATGCAAAGAAAGTACTGGTTTACAAATACAAGGACATGGACATATCTGAAGTTATGGACTTGACAGTCAACAATGCAGTAGAATTCTTTAAAAATGAAGATTTCATCGAAAAGCTTGAATCACTTCAAAAAACCGGACTTGGATATCTTCATTTAAACCAGTCCATGTCTACACTATCAGGTGGGGAGCTTCAAAGAGTTAAACTTGCACGTAAACTAAACAAAAAAGGAAGCATATTTATTATGGATGAACCTACTGACGGATTGCATTTAAACGACATAGATAAACTGTTGAACCTTTTTAATCAACTCGTTGACCAAGGTAACAGTCTTTTTATTATAGAACACAGCCTTGACATCATGAAAAATGCAGACTATATAATAGAACTTGGTCCTGGAGGAGGCATGTCTGGTGGAAATATTCTCTTCTCAGGAACACCAAAAAAAATACTCAAATCCCAAAATTCAGTTACAAGACCCTATCTTGACGAAAGTATACCTAAATAAGAATCAAACTATTTACTAAATATTTATATTAAACATTGTAAATAACTTGTTTTTATTATATTCTTTATAGTATGCACAAAATCAAATAGAATAGTTGGTGTAAAATGAAAGTTATAATTATCGGCGCCGGAAAACTTGGAAAAAAACTTGCGACTTCAATGCTAAATGGAGAAATCCAAGTAACAATAGTTGACAATAATCCCGTTATACTGGATCGTCTCAAGGATCATTTAGATGTATTGACTGTAAATGCAAATGGAGCGCGCAAAGAAGTCCTCGAAGAACTGAATATTTCTTCCTATGATTTGATTATTTCAGTCACAAGTAGCGATGAAACTAATATTCTAATTAGTTCCATGGCAAAAAAATTAGGCTGTGTCAGAAGCATTGCCCGTATAAGAAACCCTGAATATGCTTCACAAATAGATTTCATTAAAGAAACCTATAATATTGATCATATAATAAATCCTGAATTAGCAACTTCAAATGAAATTTTAAGATATATTATGGAAAGCTATACATTTTACTTTGGTAATTATTCCATGGGAAAAGTTTCACTAGTAAATTTCAATATAAAAAATTTATCTGATTTCGTAGGCAAAAGCATCAGTGAATTAAAAAATATGGAAGAATTATTAATAGTTGCAATTCTAAGAAATGGGGATATCATAATTCCCTATGGTGGTACAATTTTAAAAGAAAATGACATTATCTATGTCATAGGTCAGAAAAGCAAAATTAACGTAATTGCTAGAAAACTTAACGCATCTCTAGATAAAAAGTCTGTGAAAAAAGTAATGATTCTTGGCGGCGGCAAAATAGGATACTATCTGGCTGAC
>JAUVAG010000148.1 GCA_030591825.1 Dethiosulfatibacter sp. | reverse complement strand
TGAGTTTAAAATAACACCGGCATCCGGTTCAAAGGATAATCCACTTCACATAATGACATCGGTTAAAGTTGAAGGCATAAGGTTCATACTCGTTCCTCCTATATTTGCAGACAGCTCCTATGAGATGGAAATAGAGGATGAGGACATAAAAAGCCTTGGAATAGAAGAGCCTGAGGATGTGATGGTTTTTTCCATAGTATCCGTAGGAAAAGATAAAAAGGCAATGACAGCAAACCTTAAAAGTCCCATAGTTCTTTCGGTGAGGACAATGAAGGGAAAACAGATAATACTTGAAAAATCCAATTACAGCATAAAACATCCCCTTAAGACAAAGGACAGGGGGTAGTTATGCTTGTAATAACAAGAAAAAAACTGGAAAGCCTAATGATAGGTGACGACATAGAAATATCAGTTGTGGACATAGGAAACGGCAAGGTTAGAATAGGCATAGACGCTCCAAGCTCCATGAAGATAATCAGGAAGGAAATCCTTGAAGAGGTTAAGGAATCAAACAAATCATCAAATGTTGACAGTGACATTGATATCGAAGATTTGATGTCCAGCCTTTTAAAAGATAAAAAATAAAATTGATGAAAGGAGTACAAGATGATAATAAACCAGGCAAACTCCATTGACGCAATAGCAATTCAGACAAATTCAAAAAAAACAAACCATGAAGATTCAGACAAAATGGTGAAATCCGACTCGAACTATATTCAGCTGAACCTTGATGTTACAGAAGATAATATTACGAGGGCAGTTGAAAAGCTCAACAAGGACTTTGAAGAGGACAATAAAATATTCGAGTATTCCTTCCACAAGGATACTAGAAGATTTGTAATAAAGATGATAGATTCAAAAACAAACGAAATTATAAGCCAGATACCGGCACAGAAGCTTCTCGATTATGCTTCAGGTCTTATGGAATATCTAGGCATCAACGTTGACAGGAAGGTATAGGTGATAAGATGAGCAGTATCAGCAGCGCAACCTCTTCGTTATTTACAACAGACACCTCCAGGGTCAGCGGCATGGTCAGTGGCATGGACACGGAAGAAATAGTCAAAGGCCTCGTCATAAGCTACCAGAACAAGGTGGATTCGCTGGAGCAGGACAAGCAGGACCTCGTATGGAAGAAGGAAGCATATGAAGAAGTAATGAAGGACATAAACTCGGTTATGGACGATTTTTACGATGTATTGAAACCAGAGGACAACATACTCTCTTCAAGCGGAATGAAGACTGTAAGCACATATTCGAATCTGTCGGATGTATCAAGATATGCCGAAATACTGGTAAACTCCGATGCAGCTTCTGGAACACATACAATAGACAAAATAGAGCAGATTGCAACAGGTTCCACAATATCAAGTTCTGGTAAGCTTTCGGGAACAATAACTGGAACGGTGGATCTGTTAGCATTGACAGCCGGAGAGCTTAATACGGCAGTGGATGGAAAGACATTTTCAATCACCCTTGATGGAGTTTTGAGGGATATAACATTGGATGCAACAGAACTTGCAGACGGAACCTTCGATAATCCGACAGAACTTGCATCATATCTAAACACTAAATTAGATGGTGAATTCGGTGCAGGAAGGATTACAACTGCCATTGAGGGCGGAAATCTGTCCTTCAGTGCGGAAAATTCTGTAATTCAGGTTGTTTCAGGACTGGAGGGAAGCGATTTTCTTGCATCGGCAGGAATTGAAAACAGTGCGAAAAACATACTGAATCTGGACGGGTCCATGGAATCGGTATTCGGAGAAACGGCAGATCTGTCCTTTGAAATAAACGGAACATCCTTCACCTTTGCAAACACAACAAGCCTTAGAGATATAATGGATGAAGTGAACAAATCCGATGCAAATGTGAAGATGACCTACAGCACAATGTCCGACACTTTTGCTATTGAATCTAAGGATAATGGTGGAAGCTCCTATGTAGAGATAACAAATACAACTGGAGATCTATTTGGTGTAAATAGCCATATAAAGATAGATACAGGAAAGATACAGAACGGTCAGGATGCAGTGATTTATCTTGACGGCTCTGCAACTGCCTATACTAGAAGCTCAAACACCTTCGCAATAGACGGAACAACCTTCACACTTAAAGAAGCGACAAATGAGTCAATAGAGTACAATGTTGAAAACAATACAGATGATATGTTTAGAAAAATAGTATCCTATGTAGACGAATTCAACAAGCTATACGAAGGCCTCAAGGATACCCTTTCCGAAAAGATAGAACTTGATTATGATCCCCTTACTGAAACACAGAGGGATGAAATGTCTGAATCGGAAATAGAACTATGGGAAGAGAAGGCGAAAAGCGGAACTCTTAGAAACGACACAATATTAAATTCCATTACGACCGGTCTCAGGAAGGCTCTTTATGATACAATTGACGGAGCAGACCTTACATTCAGGGAAATAGGAATAGAAAACTCAAGCGACTATTCGAAGTTTGAACTGATAATAGATGAAACCAAGCTAAAATCAGCCCTTTCTGAAAATCCAGAAGAAGTCATGGCGCTTTTCAACAAGGAAGAGGATATAAAATACAGCTCAACAATTTCATCTGAAGACAGAGCTTCAAGATATGATGAAGTGGGCTTTGCCCAGAGGGTTGGCGACATACTAAAGGGTGCTGTAAGGACAAAAAGGGACATAAACGGCTACAAGGGAACCCTTGTGGAAAAGATAGGTGTTGACGGAGATACATCAGAGGTTACAAACTTCATAAAGACCAAGCTTGAAAACATGGAAGATAAAATAAAGAAATCAATCGAAATGATGAAAAATAAGGAAGAATACTATTGGGACCAGTTCACCTATATGGAAACTGTAATCAGCCGATTAAACTCACAGAGCGAATCCCTATATGGAATGTTCAGTGTATAGGAGGAAATATGTACAACAACAACAACAACAACAATAAGAGAAATGCAGTGGACAGATACAAGCAGCAAAGTGTAATGACGGCATCTCCTGAAGAACGTACTCTCATGCTCTACAATGGATGTCTTAAAAATATTTCCATTGGCAAGGACTGTATAGATAAAAAGGACATATCGGGATCAAATGAAGCAATACAAAAGGCACAGAAAATAATCAAGCATCTGGACGGCACCCTGAATATGGATATACCGATATCAAAGGAATTTGAAAAGATGTACGACTATATACATACGCTACTTGTTCAGGGAAACATAAAGAAGGATACAGAAAAGCTTGACGAAGCCTACGGCCTAGTCGAGGAATTCAGGAACACCTGGCATCAGGCTATGAAAAAAGCGACATCGGAAGGGGTTCCAAGTGCAATCTGAAATGATGGAAATACTCAATGAATATATTAAAATCACAGAACTGCAGAATGAAATTGCCATAAGTATTGAAACAGGCAAAATAGATAGAAATACCCTGGATCATCTAATAAATGAAAAGACCAGGCTTATAAAAAGGATCGAGAAGGTGAAGCAGTTTGTTACAAATGACGAAATGGGCGAAGTAGCCCTTAAGATCGAAGAAATAAAAAAGCTGGACGACAGAAATATAAAAGACTTCAGGGAAAAAACAAAGAACATAAAAGTCATGCTGGATGATTTGAAAATAAAAAAGAAAAACTTTGAAACCTACAGGAAAAATCTGTAGGTTTTTTGCTGCCTGGTTTCTACCGCTGGCCGGGTTGAAATAATAGCACCTGACAGTTCCCTACTCCGTCGGCACGACAATCTGTATTTTAAAAGCTACTGTACAAAACACCTTGAAACATTTGTGTTTAGCTACCGGTACAACAATTTTTATATTTGTAAGTGTAATTGTTGGTACCTATTAGTCGAGACCTCACTGTCAGGTGCTATTATTTCTTGTGGTTAGAATAGATTGCAGATGAGTATAAATGTATTAAAAAATAGATGAGAAATTTATTGTATAGATTTTCATGTAAATATAACGACAATGATAAATGATTATGATATAATATATTGTGCTAAAAAATAGATATAAAATTTATCGTCAAGGATTTGAGGTGATTTTATGAAATGTGAAAAAATAAAAAAAATCGAAAGAATATTTGAAAACAATAAGTTTATACTTAAAACTGTTAAATTAAGAGAATATGGAATAAGTAGCAGAGACATTTCTGAATTATTGAATCTTGGATATTTGATTAAAATAAAGACAGGATATTATGGATGGAAGTCTAATCTTTACGGGCTTGATGACTATGAACTGGTACAGCAGATAATTCCACATGGAATAATTAGCGTGTTTACTGCTGCTGAATTTCATGGTATTACAACTGTCAATCCAGTAAAGATATCAGTTACAATCAAATCAAATAAAGCTAAGCCGATTCTTCCTGATTATCCACCTATAGAGATTTTTTACACTTCTGAAGAAAATTTCAACATGGGTATTATAAGTCTTGAATATGAGGGAAGATTGCTGCAAATATATAACAAAGAGAGAACTGTATGTGATTTTTTTAAATATATTAATAGAGTTGGAAACGATGTGGCAATTGAGAGTCTAAAAAACTATATGTTATGTAAGGATAAGAATCTACAGTTGTTGTTTGAATATGCAAAAAAATTAAGAGTGATTAAATATATTAAACCTTATGTGGAGGCATTGTTATGATTAGTCCGGCTAGTATAAAAGCAAAACTTAAAAAAATTGCAGTTTCTGAAGGAAAGCAGTTTGATTATTTATTGACATTATATATAATTGAAAGAATGATTTACAGAATTTCAATCAAAGCTGATGATGCAATTAGATTTGATATTGATTCATTGATGGCTGAAAAAAT
>JAUVAG010000102.1 GCA_030591825.1 Dethiosulfatibacter sp. | reverse complement strand
GTCATTAATTCCATAATCCACCAACCATATCAACAATCGATTTCAAACTTCTTGATATCAACACCTATTCCCGAAACAGCAAGTACTACCTTGTCCGCCTGAGATGCTATATGCTGGTTGATCCTGCCGGCTATGTCCCTATACATCCTACTACTCCTATCTATGGGTACTACCCCCATACCAAGCTCGTTGGTCACTATAACTATGTTCTTGTTATTTTCCCTTGATATTAGCAAAAGATTTTCAACATCTTTCAGTATTTCAATTTCCAGTTCATCGTATTTTTCAAGTTCTGTGTCATTACCCATTCTGTCGTCGAAAAATCTGTTGGAAAGCATTACGGTTATACAATCAAGGAGGATGTATTCACAGTTCTTGAATTCTTCATTGTCAACAAGTTTGTGAAAATCCTTGTATGTTTCAACAAGCTTCCATCTCTTGTCTCGTCGCTCCTGGTGCTTTTTAACTCTGTCTTCCATTTCTTCGTCAAAAGCTATGGATGTTGCAATGTAAAGTATATCTTCATTCTTATTCAGTAGTATCTTTTCAGCTATGGTGCTCTTACCGCTTCTTGCACCACCTGTTACAAGTATTATTTCACTCATCATATGCTCCTAAAAAAAGCACACATTGCAAAAAAATGTGCGCAGTCATTAAATCAATTATATTTCAGTTCAATCTATGTGTCAAGATATGGCTAAAAATAAAAAACTATTATTCTATCGCAGGCCATAAATCTCAAATCGACAACACTTCAAGGGATTTTGAATATTTGAATTTTATATCAGTCCTTTTCCTCAAGCTCAAAAAGCTTCTCAACACTGACACTAAGCTCCTTCGCTATCCTCATGGCAAGAACTAGTGATGGATTATACTTGTTCTTTTCAAGGGCAACTATTGTCTGCCTTGTACATCCAGTTGCATCAGCAAGCTCCTTCTGGGTTATATTCACAATTCCCCTTCTGATCCTTCTAATATTGTTTTTAAGTAAATATTCCTTCTTCATCAGCTTCCCAGCCTTTTGTACACAATTATTGTGCATACGGAGCTGGCAATATTTGCCACAATTACAAGACTGTACGCTATGAACCACAACCATCCCACATGAACCATTCCAGCGGATTCATTTTTTATATATATGCTTATGGTTACAAGGAATACATAAAGCATGGTCACAATATAGCTGGCTCCCATTGCCTTTCCAGTCACCTCTATATCCCTCTCATCCTTAATAATTTCATTGCCTTTCTTTCTAAACATTATTCCAAGAATTGCATCTCCACCGAATCCCGTCAACAATAGTATTGCAAGGATTACTTTTTCAGTTCGATTGTCTGACCAATTAATAATGGTATTTTCTCTTGAAAAAACAAGAATGAATCCTAAAGCTACAATTGACCAGATTATCAAATGTATAATCGATTGCTTCAACTGCTTGGACATAAGATCACCTCTTTTATATAATCAGGTATTTATTTTTTAACCTTTCCAAGTTTTATACAATCTCCAGCATAACTTACCTTCCTAGTTACATTATATAATATTTCATACTAAATGTAAAATATTTCATACACTAACCTCTTCTGCCCTTCATAGTGTAGACTTTACCCTTGGAGCAGTATACGGAGTATGCTGTATATTCCTGGTCGCTGTCTTTATCATACTTCATTTTCTCAACAACCTCATCCTGATTCCAACACCTACCATATCCCTTGAATACCATTGATACAATCCCTTTGCCTCCAGAGAAGGATGCCAATTCCATTGGATAATCCATTGATGTTGATACAGGTACCTTTCCAGTAATTACTGAAAACGTACCCTCAAAAACAGGAGGTTCAACTATTCCCTTCATATTTATCATATCCGTCATTACTCTTCCTGAAAGCTCCCGCTCCACTCTTATTGAAAAATCATAAAAGGGTTCTAAAAGCACACATTCTCCCTGCTCCAAACCATGTCGGACAGCTCTTAAAATAGCTTGTCTGAAGTCGCCTCCACTAGTATGTTTTTCATGCGCTTTTCCTGATATGAGCGTTATATTAACATCAGTAAGTTTAGACCCTGTAAGTATTCCTTTTTTGCATGCTTCCTCTATATTCTTTTCAATATTTCTCTGCCATCTTAATTCAAGTGTATCAACGCTACACTGACTTGAAAATGTTATACCCCTACCCCTTTCGTCGGGGTTCATCCTTATTTCAACTTCTGAAAAGTGCTTGTAAGGTTCAAAATGGCCGAAACCAATCACTTCATCTAAAATAGTTTCCTGATACAGTACTTCTGGTTTGCCAAAATCTACAGACATATTAAACCTTTCCATTACTATATGTTTAAGTACCTCAAGTTGAATAACCCCCATTACATTTATATGAATCTCACTAAGTTCCTCTATCCATATTGCATTCATTGTAGGGTCTTCTTCCGTCAATATTTTAAATATCTTAAGAATTTCCCTTGGATTCAACTTCTCATCAAATACAACCTTTGATTTAAGAGCCGGTATCAGCGCCAAATCATTGAAATCAATCTGTCCTCCAATTCCTTCTCCTGTATAGGAAAGGTCAAGACCTGAAATACTTCCTATTTCACCTGCTTCCAGACAATCCTTCTGAATCCGTTTTCTTCCTATTCCAACCCAAATAGAATTTATTTTTTCAACTGATTCATCAACTATATTATGTTTTATTGAATCCTTAACTCTTATACTCCCCGCAAGTACCTTAATATAGGTTTCCTTCTTTCCATCATTATCATACCTGACTTTATATACAGTTCCCCTGAACTTTGAAGATGGATTATAATCTGTTTTAATAAAATTTTCAAGTATATCTAGAAGAATGTCCACTCCTGAATTCTTAAGTCCTGAACCACAGAGACAGGGATACATTTCACCATTTTTAATTAAAGTCACCGCAGTTTCCAACATTTTCATATAGTCTAGTTCCTGTTCTTCAAGGTATGATTCCATAAGTTCATCATTCCTATCTGCTAGAAATTCTATTATACTATCGTTAAATCCATTATCCTTAATATGGCTGATAATTCCCGAATTCCCACTTTCGTTAGTTCCTGTCTCCCCAGGTTCTGTGAAAACACACATGTCATCAGTCATTGTCTTTTTTATTTCTTCCACAACTCTATGAAAATTAGAACCTATCCTGTCCATCTTATTGATGAAAAATATTGTTGGTACTTTATATTTTCTCAACATTTTCCAAACAGTAAGTGTATGTCCTTCAATACCTTCAACAGCAGAAAGGATAATAACTGCACAGTCCATTATCCTAACAGTTCTTTCCATTTCTGAAGAAAAATCCACATGACCAGGAGTATCTATGAAATGAAATTTAGAATCACCGTATTTAACTGTGATCTGGTCCGAATAAACAGTAATTCCACGGTCTCTTTCTATTGTGTGATAGTCTAATACTGTATTTTTATTATCAACCCTGCCAGGCTCCTTAATTGCATTAGTATTGTAAAGCAACTGTTCAAGCAAGGTGGTTTTTCCGGCATCAACATGTGCAACAACTCCAACTGTCTTGTTCATTTTTATCTCCTTCACAATGTCTAAGTTCTAAATCTATACTTATATTTCAATTCAACTTAGTACATCCATTTAAACGGTATTATTTCCTTAAAATGATATCACCTGCACTTATATCAGTCAACAATCCTTTGAATTTAACAAAAAAGCTTCAGAAAAGATTATTGTCCTTTCTGAAGCTTTGTATCCTTCTACTTCTCTTTAAGCTTCATCCCTTTATTTTCCATATTATGATGTTCTGCTTTTGAGACAGGTCCTTCACAACTGCAGAACCCTCCTTATAGCGACTGTAAATGCTGCTCCGAGACTGATGAATATGGATTTTTTCTTCTCTCTGAAGATATACTTGTAAATCATTTTCCAAGAAAATGTAAGTCTATTCCATATAAACGTTATTCTTTCCATAAATATGCTATGACCTTTTGTTACAGGCTCGTCTCTAATTGCATCAGCCGGGGTCATAGTAACTGCCTTTCTTGCTCCGAAAATTCCAGCAAAGGCACAAAATATTGAAGAAAGAATAATGGCTCGAGCTATATTTTCAGGATATATCGTAAATTTCATAACAGGTATGTAAAAATACTCAAGAAAGAGCTTTGTCATTTCCCATAATATATGCATATTCGGGGTGTGCCACAAGTCCTTTAACTGTAAAGGTATACTTCCTGCCAAAAATCTGCAAGTCGATTTCATCACCTATGACTATTCCCCGGGCAGTGGCAAACTGTGACAAAAGAAGTATCTCTTTTTCCTCTATTACACGCTTACCTTCTTCCAGATAAATTTGGCTGATTTTGTTGGCTTCTGCATCAGTAGAAACTACACGCAATGTTACCTTCTCATCCTTGTCTTCAGATAAAAAAGGCGCATCAAAAACTATCCTGCCTTCGGCAGCTTCAATATTTTCAAGTTTTTCAAGTTCTTCAGTTTCCTTATCTGAGATTTGCATGAGTTCAACAAATACATCACCAAAGTTAGTGATGTCATAGAATTCGTTCATCGAACTTTCCAAGCTAGTGGAGGCATTGTCCATAAAGGTATACATGAACAGTCCAGTAATTACAACGATTAGAATGGATATGTATTGACCTCTAGAATGCATTATCATTCTAAAAAGTCTGAGGTTAAGTTTTTTCACAATAGTCAATCCTTTCATTTGGATAGAAGACAATTCAACTAATGCAAATTACCAACTTTAATAAGCATAATTTTCAGTTATGCTCGTCCCAAATACTTGTCAGGATGGAACTTATATCAATAGCCAGATTCCCAGAAACAGGAAGCCCACTGCCCATATGTAAAAGAATATTTCAGTTCCCTTGTCTCCCAGCACTTTTTTGAACATCTCGATTTTCTTCATGTTCCAGATTTTTTCAGGCTTCATAACTGCAATTACAACAACCATTACAGCATACACTACTGCCAAAATTCCCCATAACATCATCTTGATTCCTCCTTATTCCAATCCTTTTCTTATTTTTGGAGCTAAAACCATAAATACTACTGCACTTATACCAAGTACTATTCCTGAATATTTTATTATGTCAATAAATGAACCGCTGTTTGACAAAATCATATCGTTCCCCTTGTATGTCCAGTAAAAAGGTATCCAATAAAACAGTGGCTGCCATTTGTCCTCCAGTAGCTCTATTGCCGCAACACTTCCGAAGAGGGGCAAAAAGAGCATCTTTATGTTTCCTGCCGCATTCATAACATCGTCGTTGTTGATTCCTTCAATAAAACCTATGAGAATGCTTATTATACAGGAAGTGATTATCATAATAAATACATGCAGGAAGTTTATGTCCCTGAATCCAGTAATCACCAGCATTAGGAAAGTGCTGACTACAGGAATGAATACTCCTATGAGACTCTTGCCTGCAATGAAGCCCATTCTAGAAACCGGAGACACATGTATTGCACTTATGGTATTTTCCGTTTTTTCTTCAACGATATTAAGTGCAATAATCATACCGCCCAGTATTGCGGTGAACATTATTGCTATATTCACCATCATTTTCTTAAGGGGTGGAATGACTCTCCCATAGTCGATTATTTCAGCCATGGAGTCTTCTATTCCTATGTCGTAGTGGTCAAATGCGGTGAGATTCTTTACATAATCCACCACATAGTCAGGTTCGTTGCC
>JAUVAG010000171.1 GCA_030591825.1 Dethiosulfatibacter sp. | reverse complement strand
GTAAGTGAACATGACATGTCTGACATTTATGACACTGAGGACAAAAACATTTGTTACGTATATGTAAAGAAAACAAAAGTTCCCGATCTGGAAAATGACGAATCAATCAATGACCAAATAGTACTTTTCAAAAAGTACAAAATAATCAAGGCAAACAGAAGCTGGTATATTGACAATGTTGAAACCAAATATGCAGACTATGCTGGTGGCGAATATCCTGAAGAATACGGCTTCAAGGATGTAAACGACAAAGCAATAGAATATCAATATACTATTGAATAAAATTAAATAAAAGAATATAAAAGAATAGATTCCCAAGGGAATCTATTCTTTTAAATGCAGTTTTTGATTCATCTGTTCGAGCTTCCTGTTCATTTCCCTAAGCTCTTCGATGCTTCCTCTCTCCCTGAGAGTATAGAAATCCGCCTGAATCTTTTCAATATTCTTCATAGGAACATTTCCACTGAAATACAATACCTGAATTTTTTTGATTATCCTAGCTACTAAAGAAGTCCTCATCATGAATACCTCCTGGGCATCCATTATCTCAAACTTGATCTTCGACATTTCATCATCAAGCCTTCCTGCAACCTCTGCCGACTCCCTGAGTCTTTCCTTAAGCTCTGCTGGCATCTTTTCACCGAATTTATAATTTATGGAATGCTCTATAGTAGCCCAAAAATTCATAGCTAAAGTTCTTATTTGTATTTCTGCAAGAACCTCTTTTTCTCCAAAGGCTGTTTGGACAACGTAGCTTATAATTATATGATAGCTTTTGTATCCGCTTTCCTTCTTGTTTGTTATATAATCTCTTTCTTCGATTATTTTAAGATCTTTTCCATCCCTGTTCCTAATATGGTCTACAACGTGAGGAATATCATCTACAAGCTGGCATATTATCCTTATACCTGCAATATCTTCTATGCTTTCAACCTCAACTGATTTTCTATGAGCTTTTTCAATTATGCTTGATATTTTTTTTACTCTTCCTGTAGTGAATTCTATCGGAGAGTATTCATTCATGTCGCGATACTCTTTTCTAATACTCTTAAACTTGACCTTGAGTTCTTCAACAGCCTGTTCATATGGCAATAGGAATTCGTCCCAGTTCTTTATCATGTCTTTTCCCCCATATCTTTTATATCTTATTATATAAAATTATTTGAGTTTTTAAAAGATATAATTTATACTAATACTATTATAGCTTAGGAGGTCACATATGTATTTTTTAAGATTCAAGTATCAGGATGTAATAAATCTTGGAGTTATGGATATGAACAGGACAAAGGTTGTCGGTCTTGAAAAGCTGAAAAGTATTATAAATACTGACAATATCATAGATATGAACGAATTGATAAAATCATTAAAGGAAGAAGATATTGAAAAAATATCAGACTTCGTTAACCAAACTTCGGACTGTCTTAAAATAGATGATGTTAAAGTATTATCTCCCATTGAATATTCCTTTAGAAATCTCTTCTGCCTAGGTAAAAACTACGTTGAACATATAAACGAAGTTCAGTCCATGCCAAATGTAAAAGGCGATATTCCTGAACATCCCATATATTTCAGCAAAACCTGTTATCCTTCAATAGGTCCAGAAGATTCAATAATAATTGATGAAAGTCTTACAAAATCAGTGGACTATGAAGTGGAACTTGCATTAATTATAGGAAAAGAAGGAAAAAACATTTCAAAAGAAAACATAGTTGACCATATTTTCGGATATACCATAGTAAACGACATTTCCGCCAGAGACCTTCAAATGAGGCACGGCCAGTGGCACAGAGGAAAAAGTCTGGATACATTTACACCCATGGGACCATATATTATTCACAAATCACAGGTTCCCTACCCCGTAGACCTTAACATCAAATGCTGGGTAAACGACGAACTTAGACAGAACTCAAAAACTTCTAAAATGATATTCGACATAGAATACATAATATCCGACCTGTCAAAGAGCACAACCCTCTATCCAGGAGATATAATACTTACCGGAACTCCGGCAGGAGTAGGAATGGGCTTCAATCCTCCAAAGATGCTAAAGAATGGAGATATTGTTAAATGCGAAATTGAAAAAATAGGCGTCCTAACCAACAAGGTTAAATGTCTTTAAAGAAAATTATGCATATGGATTGTATGATTGGGTATCAAAATAATATATAAACTGTAATTGTAAAAATAAATCTTCAAGGGGTTATACAATGAAAAGATTTATAATATTAATACTGATACTGACAATTGCATTAGTCGGATGTCTTGAAGTTCCCGAGATAGAAGATGTAACAATAGATCCAGATACTCTGGAAATGAACAATGTACAGACACCAATCCTTAAAATGCCAGAATTAAAATTACCGGAATTTAAAATGCCAAAATTCAAATTGCCAAAACTAAAACTGCCAAAATTTGATTTTTAGACACTTCAATCAAATAAATAAATATAAGAATTATTTCAAAATTAAAACGCTGATATCTCAGCGTTTTTTTCAGTTCTACCATAAATCTTACGGCTATTTTGCTAATCTCAAATTATCATTTCGTTGAAGATTTTCTTATCTAGATATTCCTCTACATTAATTATACTTTCTCTTCTTACTTCTTTGGCTCTTATACCAACTACTGTGGAATTGGCCTGTGTATCTCTCAGTACCACCGAATTGGCACCAATTTTTGTACCGGTTGCAATTAGAATATTTCCAAGAACCTTGGCACCTGCTCCTATAACAACATTATCCTCAATGGTCGGATGCCTCTTTCCAGTTTCCTTTCCAGTACCTCCAAGTGTAACACCATGGTACATATGAACATTGTTTCCTATTTCAGCAGTTTCACCTATTACAACACCCATTCCGTGGTCGATGAAAAGCCCCTGTCCAATTGTTGCTCCAGGATGTATCTCTATTCCTGTAAAAAATCTTGAAATATTTGATATAAACCTAGCCATAAAGAACATATTTCTTTTATAAAGAGCCTTTGCGATCCTATGATCTATTATTGCCCTTATATGAGGATAAAGTATAAGAACCTCCATCCTATTTCTTGCTGCAGGATCCTTTTCTATTACTACATCGATATCGTGTAAAATATTCTTCATAAATTTCATAATCTACTCCTTTAAAATATACCTAATGACAAATACTTTTCTCCACCATCTGGAGAAAGTGTTACAATCTTCTTGTCTTTGCCATATTTTTCCGCCAGCTTCTTAGCCGCCGCTATGTTGGCTCCCGTTGACAGTCCAACAAGTATCCCTGTATCTCTTACAAATTCAACTGTTTCTTTCTCAGCATCCTCATAATCTATTTTTATGACTTCATCCATGTCTTCTGGAATGAAAATATCTGTTATGAATCCTGCCCCTATACCCTGTATCTTATGGGAGCCAGGTTCCTCTCCGGATATTACAGCCGAATCGGAAGGCTCTGCTGCAATGCACAATATATTTCTTTCCTGCTCCTTCAGTCTTTTTGATATTCCTGAAAATGATCCGCCTGTTCCTACTCCTGCAACGAATATGTCCATATCAGGTATATCTTCCAAAAGCTCCAGTGAAGTCGTTTCATAGTGTATTTCCCTGTTGGCAGGATTTGAAAACTGTCTTACGACAAAGTATCTCGAATCATTTTCAGCCATTTTATCAGCCATTTCAATGGATCCCTTCATGCCCTTAGCACCATCCGTAAGAATAAGCTCGGCACCGTAGGATTGTATCATCATTCTTCTTTCTTCGCTCATGGAGTCAGGCATTACTATTATAACCTTGTATCCCTTAATCTTTCCTATCATCGCAATTGCAATTCCAGTATTTCCGCTTGTTGCTTCAACAAGTACGCTGTCCTTTTTCAATATACCTCTATTTTCAGCATCTTCTATCATTCCCATTGCTGCCCTGTCCTTGATGCTTCCTCCGGCATTGAACTTTTCAAGCTTTATATATATATTTCTGTCTTTCATCTTGTACAACGGTGTGTTTCCGATGAGTTTCAGTGAGTCTTTAATTATCATTTATATCTCCTTTCAAAAAATATAAAAAACTCCGTCTATTGCTAGAGACGAAGTTTATTCGCGGTTCCACTCTAATTGGAAAAACCCTCTTTGTCCGGTACATA
Source organism: Dethiosulfatibacter sp. (assembly GCA_030591825.1). Taxonomy (GTDB): domain Bacteria; phylum Bacillota; class Clostridia; order Tissierellales; family Dethiosulfatibacteraceae; genus Dethiosulfatibacter. Next base: position 224 of record JAUVAG010000171.1, on the reverse strand, counting down.
AATACCGTATCGCTATAACGTGCGAATCACGGTGCAGCCTACTATATTCGGTGCACTACTCCAAAGGGCACTTCACATACTATCCGTTAAGCATCTCCCAGCAATGATGCTCTCTCTTAAAACTTCAATATATGCTACTTTCCTTCTTCAATGTAATTCCTACTAATTTACTTGGTTTTTATTATTTTACTCAATTTATTCATTTTTGTCAATGATTTTATTGT
>JAUVAG010000313.1 GCA_030591825.1 Dethiosulfatibacter sp. | reverse complement strand
TGGAAGAATACTCTACTGTCAATGACGAATTCGAAAAACTGGACGGATACAGCTATCAAAGTAGAATAAAAGGTGTCCTTAACGGACTTGGCTTCAGACATGATGATTTCAGTAAAAACATAACAAAACTCAGCGGCGGTCAGAAAAACAGAGTCATGCTTGCAAGACTTCTTCTTTCCTCTCCTGACATACTTCTTCTTGACGAGCCCACCAACCACCTTGACATAAAGTCGGTTGAATGGTTGGAAAAATTCATCAAGGATTACAAAGGCACTGTTCTGCTAATTTCCCACGACAGGTATTTTCTTGATAGTGTTACTTCCAAGACTCTGTTTCTGAACAACGAGAGCATTACACAATACAACGGCAACTATAGCTACTTCATTAAAAAACGTTCAGAAAATCTGGAACTTCAAAGAAAAAAATACATAATCCAGGAAAAGGAAATACAGCGACAAAAGGAAATAATTTCAAAATTTCTTTCAAACGGAAGAGACAAGAAGGTTAAGCAGGCAAAAAGCAGAGAAAAAATGCTTCAAAATATTCAGCGTGTTGAAAAACCCGAAGAAGAAAACAACAAAATTTCCATACGGTTTACCCCTGGAATTGAAAGTGGAAACGACATACTTTTCGTTAATAATTTATCAAAATCTTTTGAAGAAGAGAAAGTATTTGAAAATATCGATTTCAAAATATACAAGGGTGATAAGATAGGACTAATAGGTCCAAATGGCGTGGGGAAATCAACCCTAGTAAAGATTGTTACTGAACAGCTGATTTCCGATTCAGGTGAATACAGCTTTGGACACAATGTAAACATAGGCTACTTCGACCAGGAACTTTCCGGACTCAATCCTGACAATTCAGTACTGGATGAAATCTGGGACGAATACCCTAGACTAAAAGTACATGAGATCAGGGGCTACCTTGCCAGATTCAATTTCTTCAATGATGACTTGTTTAAAACCATTAATAATCTCAGTGGAGGAGAAAAAAGCAGACTGTCACTACTGAAACTAATGCTTTCCAATACCAATTTCATAGTTATGGACGAGCCTACAAACCATTTGGACATTGACTCAAAGGATGTACTTGAGAAAACTATCTCTGACTATACCGGCACAATACTGATAATCTCTCATGACAGGTATTTTCTGAACAAAACAGTTACAAAAATACTTGAAATGGATTCTACTAATATGACAGAGTATCTGGGAGATTACGATTACTATTACTATAAAAAGAATATGTCCGATGTTGAAGAAGAAACAGAAAACAGAATAACAAAAACAGAACTTAAGAACAATGCAAAAAAAGAACGTGAACTCATCAGGGAAAGACAACAACTTAAGAAAAAGATAAAGGAAATTGAAGATTCAATACACAATCTTGAAGAAGAAGTCGCAGAACTTGAGAAACAGCTTTGCCTACCTGAGGTATACAACAACCATGTCAATGCAAAGAATGTCAACAACAAGCTTGAAAATCTAAAATTCAAACTAGAAGACAAATATTACCAGTGGGAAGAATGTCAAAATAATTAAATAGACAAATTAAAAAAGGCAGATGAAATTAATTTAATTTCATCTGCCCTCCCCATTCGTTGCACTTTGTATGAAGGTATAGTGCTTCAAAAGCATCATTACTTCCACATTTCACTCCAATGGTAGCAATACATTCAAAAGGTGACCTGTGCGCCTTAAATTCAATATATCTGCCTCTGTCCACATTTTGCTTAATCCTTGCATATCTCAACGAGACAATCATGGTATGCCGTAGCATTCCCAATATCTGTTTCCCTTCCTGGAACAAGAATGTTGATTGACGAACCAATTCCATCTCCCCAACCTGCATATACATGTACCGAACCTTCCTTGACCAGGTCTCCAACTTCAGCAATTAGTTTAATATCTCCCCTGTCGTTGAAAATCCTCACCTTCTCTCCATCGGCAATATTCCTCTCTTCTGCATCCATGGTATTCATCTGAACCTTTGGAACACTGTTTTTTACAGACAGCTTCATTTCCTTGAACTGTGAATTTATCTTTCCAGGAGCATGGCTGCTGAAAAATTGAAGTGGATATTTCCCATAAAGATCCGGAGTGCTATATTTGCTCTCAACAGGTTCACAGTACATAGGCAATGGATCCATGTTCCAGGCTTTCATCTGTTCACTATATATTTCAATTTTTCCGCTTGGTGTATCAAACACAAGATTCTCATAGGCAATTTCATTGTATCCATCATATAGATAAGGTTTTTCTTTCAGTTCTTCATAGGTTGTATCAACATGATTATCCGAAATAAGCTTGTTAATAGTGTCTTCACCTATAGCTGGTAAATAAGACAGGTCAAATCCAAGTTTTTCACCAAGAAGCCTGTATATTTCAGGCTCACTCATGCATTCTCCCTGAGGTTCCACAACCTTAGGCATTAGCTGTATATATGAATCTCCGTAAATTGAAAATATGTCGTCCTTCTCCGAAAACATTGCTGCTGGAAGTACAAGGTCTGAATTCATGACAGTATCAGTCATAAAATGCTCTACTGTAACAATAAACTCCATCTCCTTCATAACCTTTCTCATTTTACTAACATCTGGCGAACTCGTAAGTGGATTAGCCTTCTCAATCCAAAGAAATTTTATTTTGGAAGGCTCATTATATAAGGCTTCAGCAATTTTACCCACATGTATGCTTTCATTTATATCATATCCTTTTTCAGGAAGGTTGTTCCAATGAATCTTCGGATTCTGGTCGTCTGAAAAATAGAATCCTCCTCCACTTACTCCAATATTTCCAGTAAGAGCAGGTAATATACAGACACACCTTTCGGTCTGTCCTCCATTTGAATATCTTGACTTTCCAGAACCTGTGACTAAAGCATATTCTGGCTTTTCTTCAATTG
>JAUVAG010000308.1 GCA_030591825.1 Dethiosulfatibacter sp. | reverse complement strand
ATTTTCTCTAAACATTGATTCTGAAAATGAACCATTAACAGGATTATCCTGCATACCGTCTAAGCTGCCTTTTGTATCGCTATGCAAATTAGACATACGACCTTCGTTTATATCATCTGTACCCACTCTCGCAAGCAGGTCAATTCCATCTGCAATGACATATGTTGTACTTATACTTCCAAATAATCTTCTTCTTTCCCTTGAGTTAAGATTCTGATAAAGTGACCAATAAATATTGTTGTTATAGTCACCGTATCCCGTCATCCAATTAAGCCTTGATTGGTGACCGTCTGCATGTGTGACATAGTCCAGGTAGTGATCTTGCAGGTAATCAATATTTACTTGTCTCCCAAACCAATTATTAAATTCGTATAGAGGGTTCTTTGTACTTCTTCCCTGGTGTGCTAAATTGTTGTTTTTAGTAATGTTATAGTTAGCATTTACCTCGAATTTTAATCTCTCACCCAACCTGGCATTTGTATTGAAACCGATGTTAATCTTTTCCTGATCAGTGTTTGGGGTAGTACCTTTTTGGTCAGTATGGGTGAGTGATAATCTTCCTTGTACATCTTCACCGCCTCCTGAAAGGGCAATACTATTTACAGTTGATACACCTGTTTCATAAAAGTTTTTTACATTATCCGGTCTGGAAATCATTTCTGAAGCTGTTCTGTTACCGTCAGTATCAAGTGGAGAATCAAATTGAATGGTTTCTACGCCATTGTCTAATCTTGCTCCAAAACTTTCATCCCAGGTATCATCAGGACTCCAGCTCCATTTTGATGCAGCCCAATCCTGGTATGTGTCTGTGCTTCCTGATTGAGCATACTCATACTCACTGGCATAACCTCCTTGTCCGTAATCGTTCTGGAAGTTTGGAAGGATGTAAACCTCGTCAAAAGCAACTGAGCTTGAGAATGTAACTCCAATACCTTGCCTTTTTTCTCCTTTCTTTGTTGTAATAAGGATAACTCCATTGGCGCCTCTTGAACCATACAATGCAGTAGCACTGGCTCCTTTCAAAACACTCATTGTTTCAATATTTTCAGGGTCTATGTCAGCAGCGGCATTACCATAATCAATGCTTGATGTAGAAGTAGAATTTGAAATCGGTACTCCATCGACTACAAACAGAGGCGAAGTATTTCCTTTGAAAGATTTATTTCCACGTATCTTAATAACTGCCGAACCTCCAACAGAACCCGAGGTATTAGTAATTTGTACACCTGCAATTTTCCCTGAAAGAGCAGAAACAACGTTGTTGTCTCCACCTCTTGTTAATTCCTCTCCCTTCACATCCTGAACAGCATATCCCAGGGCCTTCTTCTCCCTCTTAATTCCCAGTGCAGTGACCACCACTTCCTCCAACTGTTCCCTGTCTGTTTTTAAAGAGATACTGAATTCTCTCTGACTGCCAATTGGAATTTTTTTCGTTTCGTAACCAATAAAGCTTACTAATAATACATCTGATTCACCAGAGGCATCGATAGAAAAATTACCATTATAATCGGTAATGGTTCCCGTCATCGTTCCTTCCACATTCACGGTAGCGCCCGGTAGAGGGTCTCCTGTAGCTTCATCCGACACTGTTCCCGTTACCGTTACCTGTGCGTACAAAGCCAGATTGAAAATCAGCATTGTTACAATTAAAGTAAAGTACTTCATAGCAGATATAGTTTTAGATTTTTAGTTTCTTAATTCCTATTCCGGGCAGGTCATTAAGTGTCACCTTTCCGTCAACAACCTTCACTCCTTCATAAATATCATTGCTGATCAAGAGATTTCCGTCCAGGTCGGCCCAGTCCACCAGCGGAGAAAGTTGAGAAGCTGCTGATACTGCACATGAGGTTTCAGTCATGCACCCAATCATCACTTTCATATCAAGCGCCCTGGCCACTGTAATCATTTTATGCGCTTCACGCAGTCCGGTACTCTTCATTAGTTTAATGTTAATTCCTGAATAGACTCCTTTAAAAGCAGCAATATCACCAAGACGCTGGAATGCCTCATCAGCAATAATGGGCAGTGGGCTGTTTTCAGTAAGCCAGGCCGTGTCATCCACCGCAGTTTTTGGAAGCGGTTGTTCAATAAACACAATCCCTTGCTCTTTCAACCAGTACACCATGTCCAGTGCCTCTTGCTTGTCTTTCCATCCCTGGTTCACGTCTATATAAAGGGGGACGTCTGTTACCGAACGTACAGTATTGATCATCTCCTTGTCATTACCTCCGCCAAGCTTTACCTTCAGCACTTTAAATCTGTCCGCCTCTTCAGTTTTCAGTTTTACCACCTCCGGAGTATCTATTCCAATGGTATATGATGTCATGGGAGTATTCTGCGGATTAATTCCCCATAACTTATAAAGCGGCTGATTAAGCAGTTTTCCAATAAGATCATGCAATGCAATATCGACACATGCCTTAGCCGCCCGGTTGCCATCATCAATAGAATCCACATAAGACAGAATATCATCAAGCATGAAAGGATCGTGAAACTGCTCAAGGTCAAGCTTCTGAAGAAATTGCATCACTGATTTTTGAGATTCTCCCAGGTAAGGAGGCATTGAAGCTTCTCCATAACCAGTAAAGCCTTCATATTCTATTTCAGACAAAACCACCGGGGTGGTGTCCCTTGAAAAACCTGCAACAGTAAATGTGTGACTCAAGAGCAAATCATATGGTCTGAAACTCAATTTCATTTTTCCATTTCCAATTATCGCCCGAGCCCTGTTGCTATTGCATGATATGACAGGGATCGCTGCTGCAGCTGATACTGCTCCAACACTTTTTATAAAAGTTCTTCTTCCAAAACTCATAAGCAGAAACTATATTATTGCCTTATAATACTTATTCTCACGTATTGGATGATATCCTTCATCCTCAATGCCAATAATCCTCATGGCCCTGATAAACCTCTTCGGGTACTCCGGGATAAAATT
>JAUVAG010000330.1 GCA_030591825.1 Dethiosulfatibacter sp. | reverse complement strand
TGACTGAATAGTAAGGTGCATATTCGTTCCAGTATCTCCATCCGGTACTGGAAAAACGTTTAAAGCATCCACCATGTTTTTATTCTTTTCCAGATTAGCCGCCATGCTCAAAATTATTTCCTTGATGGCTGTACTGTTTATGTTGTTAATCTTCATTTTGTCCTCCTATGATTCTACTGTACACGTACTCCCTGGACATGCACATTGACACTTTTAACTGCCAATCCTGTATATATTTCTATATTATATTTTACTTTTGCAATAATATTTTCTGCAACAGTTGAAATTCTTACACCATACTGCACTATAACAAACAAATCTATAATCACACTGTTTTCCTTAAGTGTAACTTTAACACCCTTGGTCAGTTGTTCCTTCCTTGCCAGTTCGAAGAACCCTTCTGTTGCACTTTTTGCAGCCATGCCTACAATACCATAACATTCTATGGCCGCCAATCCCGACAGTGTCGCAACAACTTGTTCATCGATGTTTATATTTCCATTATCACTGTTTATCTTTACTGACATGATTTTCCTCCAATTATTATTTACTACAATAAATATTATAATAGCTTAAAATATTTATTGCAATATATACTTTTTAATGTTAGAATATAACAGTTGATTTAAGATTGAAAATTTACATATTTATTATTGGAGATAGGAGGTGTGCTTATGGCTAAGTATTGTGAAATTTGTGGCAAGGGCAAGATGTCAGGTCACATTGTAAGTCACTCGGATAGAAAAATTAACCGAACATGGAAACCTAATGTTAGAAGATTAAGAGTGTTGGAAAATGGTGTACCAAAAAGAAAATATGTTTGTACCAGATGTATGAGATCTGGCAAGGTTGAAAGAGCAGTATAGTTCGATGAAATAAGTGCGGAGAAACCTCCGCGTTTTTTTTATGCTATTCCCTTTGCATTGTCAAAATTTTTAATTGAACTAAGAATCCCTCAACACTATTTGTTGAGGGATTCTTTTTGCAGATAACGCAGTAGAGCTTCATTGTTCTCTTGCTAGAATAAAAAATTTCTCAAGGTTTAATACCTTGAGAATTTCAATTAATCTAAAATATTCTATCATTCTTCTAGAATTCCGCGTTATGTGGGGTTCTTGGAAATGGAATTACGTCTCTTATGTTTCCTATTCCTGTCAGATACATAATAAGTCTTTCAAATCCAAGACCATATCCAGAATGGTAAGCACATCCGAATTTCCTTAGCTCAAAATACCACCAAAGCTCCTCTGCTTCTATTCCTAATTCTTCAACCTTCTGCATAAGAACATCATATCTCTCTTCCCTTTGGGATCCACCGATTATCTCGCCTACACCCGGAGCTAGAAGATCCATTGCTGCTACAGTCTTGTTGTCGTCATTATGCCTCATATAGAATGCCTTGATTTCCTTTGGATAATCAGTTACAAAAACTGGCTTTCCGTAAATACTATCAGTAAGGAATCTTTCATGTTCCGTTTGGAGGTCAATTCCCCACTCTACTGGGAAGTCAAATTTTTCTCCGCTTCCTATAAGTTTTTCAACTGCTTCGGTATAGGTAATCCTTTCAAAATCTGCACTTCTTACATTTTCAAGTCTTTCAAGAAGTCCCTTGTCTACAAACTTGTTGAAAAATTCAATTTCATCCCTGTTGTTTTCTAGTACATAGTCAATAATAAATTTTATCATATCTTCCGCCATATCCATGTTTCCATTGATATCTGTGAAGGCCATCTCCGGTTCAATCATCCAGAATTCGGCTGCATGTCTTGAAGTGTTTGAATTTTCAGCCCTGAATGTAGGTCCAAAAGTATAAACATTTTTGTATGCGAGAGCAAATGTTTCAGCTTCCAGCTGTCCGCTTACTGTAAGGTTTGTCTTCTTTCCAAAGAAGTCTTCGGAAAAATCCTCTCCCTTTGTTTTCAATGTCTCTTCATAGTTAAGAGTTGACACATTAAACATCTCTCCGGCACCTTCAGCATCACTTGCTGTGATTATAGGCGTGTTTACATATATGAATCCTTTTTCCTGGAAAAACTTATGAACTGCAAAAGCAGCTGCAGATCTTACTCTGAAACCAGCAGAATAAATATTTGCTCTAGGTCTCAAATGTGCAATTTTTCTCATATATTCCAGTGTATGCCTCTTTTTCTGCAGTGGATAACTTGAATCACAGTCGGCTACAAGGCTAATACATGTAGCCTTAACTTCAAAATCCTGTTTTGCATCAGGAGTTTCAACCAGAATACCTTCCACTTCGATTGCCGATCCCGTTTTGAATTTTTTCAATTCATCGAAATTATCCAAATTATCTTCAAAAACAACTTGTATGTTTTTAAAAGATGTACCATCGTTTATTTCAATAAAGCCGAATTGCTTTGATGATCTTAAAGTTCTGATCCACCCTTCCAGTTTAATTTCCTTATCAAAAAATTCCGATGGATTTTTAAAGAATATCCTCAAATCTGTCGTTTCCATATCTATTCCTCCAAATCTGTTATTATTACTATGGCAGTACCTTTTTTCAAACTTATTGATGCTTCATCCTTTACAACAATATTGCTAACACAAAGAGAATCACCAAGGTTGACGATCCTATTGCTCAATGGAAACTTGAATCCTTCAAGACATATACCTTCAAGTTCCCTTTCCACAGGTATTATTGACAGGGTTCTACCTTTCATATTCGATATTTCATAATCTCCATCTATAATAAATGCTTCAAAATTATTGCCAATGATT
>JAUVAG010000176.1 GCA_030591825.1 Dethiosulfatibacter sp. | reverse complement strand
ATGACTCTCCATAGAATAAAAATCCCCATAAGGCCGAGAAAACTATGTTCAGGTATGTGTATATCGAAAGCTGAGAAGCAGGGGCATATCTGTATGCATTTGTCATGGCAAGCTGTCCTGCAAGGGCCATTATTCCGATAAGGCAAAGCTGTAGAAATTCTATGCCAGTGGGCATTATAAAATTACTGAGCATCATTGGCAGTGACACCAATGATGAGCTTAGACAGAAATAGAAAACTATTGATGAAGGGCTGTCTGTTAGTCTCATATGCCTTATCATTGTATATGCACTACCTGCACAAAATGCACTTGTTATTCCAAGAATGGCTGGAATGATTGGTATGTTGAGCTTTGGATTCAGAAGTACAAATAATCCTGCGAGTGCTACGAATACTGCTATAATCTGCGAAGATTTAATCTTCTCTTTCAGGAATATTCCGCTCAATATTATGACGAAAAACGGCGAAAGCTTGTTTAGAGCCATTGCTTCCGAAAGGTGGAGGTGTGATACTGAATTGTAAAAGAAGAACACTCCCAGAATTCCGAAGGCGCTTCGCCCAAACATGAGCTTTTTATTGTTTACCTTTAATATGTCTTTGTTTTTTAGCAGGCTGAAGGACAGGAATATTAGTCCTATGAAATTTCTGAAGAACACTTTTTCTGCCAAGGGGAATTCATTTACAGACTTTACAGCCGTAGCCATAAGTGAGAAAAATAATGATGATGATATAATAAGGATAACCCCTAGATTTTTACTGTTTTTAAATTTATTCATAATACGCTCTCTTGATTCATATTGTATTTCAAAAGATTGATGTTCTCTATTGAGAATCGTTATCTCTCTCTTGATTCACGCCAATGATATCACAGGGAGAAGGGTTTGTCTATAAGTAGAGAGCTTAAATACTAGATATGTTCATGTTAAACGTTTTCAGTCTATATACAAATTTATAAATGAGTTATAAGTATATATAAAAGAAACAGCTGCTCGAAAATTTTGGGTTTCGGCTGCTGTTTCTTTTGATTAGTTAAAATATTCAATTGCATTTTCGTAGGCGTTTTTATCGGATAGATTGAATTCCATAAATGAAAGGTTTCTGGTTTCATAGCCACGGTGTCCGATATAGTATTCTTCCAGATCGTCAGTCCATTCCCCAAGATCCATGTCTTTTAGCCTAAGTATTTCAGAAGATGCATCAGAGGATAGGCGATAAAGGAGATAGCTCATATCAATGTCGTCTGTTTCAATATATCTATCTATATTTCTTGAAGCTATATATCCGTCGATATTTACGGTGTTTAGCATCAGAAAAACAAATAGAACTGAAAGAAGTCCGTATCTTACGAATCCAAAGTTTTTGTTCCAAATTTCATACATTAGCATCAAGTTGAGACCGGCTTCAGTAAAAAGGATGATGTATACAAGAAATCTCAGCCTAGTATATCCGTAGGTGTTCTCATAGAGGTTCATCCGTGAATAGGAGGAGCAAACCACTATTATTGTAAATATACTTAGTGATGTAAGCAATATCTTTAAAGTTCTAGTGTTCTTGAGTTTTGATATATGGCTGCTTAGAATGATGGTTATTGAAAAATTAATTATTGAAAGAATCATCATTTGGAAGAAGCCACTTCTTGCATATTCTGCATAGGTTATGTTTTCAGGAAGAAAATCAGTTCCGCCTAATATGATGTATTTTATCTGAATGTATGAAAAGAGAAGGAAGAGCAGATTTATTACTATCAGGAAGACTGTAATTGGAATAGTGCTGTCAAAGGTCGAATTTGATTCTACAATCGATCCAGGTGAAGGAAGTTCACTATTCAATGATTTTTTCTTTGTTTTGTGAAGAACAGTTCTAAGGAATCCATACATGTATCCAGATACAAGAAAGATAATGAAAAGATGAGAAAGCAGTCTTTCAAATTCAATTCCAGTGGACAGATTTTTGGTTAGGTTAAGCACAATCTCGTTAAATATCATGTCCGCACTTGCCATGAGAGGTATTATAACTGCCATTGCAATAATACTGAGGAAAAGACCTGCTATTATTCCATAAGTCTTTGATTTATCCTTTACATTTATTGTAGAGGATGTAATTTTGAATGTCTTTTCAACTATGAAAATAAATCCACCAAGTGACATTATGAATCTTTCCAATGCAATGAGAGGAAGCTTTTTCTCTGAATCAAAATCCTTCATGCTAAGAGCTGGCAGTACTGCAATGAGAACTGGTATTGCAAGGAAGTTCAGTATGTTTATTACTGAGAAGAAGCTGAACCTGATAAATGATGATGCTATGTACATGATTATAATAGAGAATACCATGAACCTCATTAAGGAAAATGATTCATCATTTTTAATGAAAAGGTAGATTCCACCAAGAAAGAATAGTGCATATAGTGGATAGTTGAGACCTATATTATTATCGTAGAAGAGTATGTCGAAAATCATTCCAAGTCCTATGGAATATATGAATATCAAATTTGATTTTAAGTTTTCTCTTTCGTTTAGTTGAATTGCTGTATCCATTATTGATCCTCCCTGCTGAATTCAAGTATGTCGCCTGGTTGACAGTCAAGCTCCCTGCATATTGCTTCAAGTGTAGAGAAGCGAATTGCTTTTGCCTTGTTGTTTTTAAGTATTGAAAGGTTTGCATTTGTTATTCCAACCTTTTCGGCAAGATCTGATAGACCTATTTTCCTCATAGCCATTACGACATCAAGGTTTACTATTATTTTCATGGCGGCCTCCTATATTGTGAGATCGTTTTCTTCTTTGTATATGATTGCCTGGTTGAAAAGATCTGCAAGTACTATGCAAAAGATTCCGGCAATAAAGAAGATAAAGACCGCGATTATTGTCATGAATGAATTGAGAAAGAATATTTTAGCAAAATATGCTCCTCCGACGATGAAGGCATAGACTCCCATCCTTCTCAGGGCTGTTACGTTTTTTCTTATGAAGGGATTTGCATCTTCCATAGTTGAAAAGAGATTTCTCAGTGTATCCAATATTAGTACTGCGAGGATTCCAGTTATGTAAAGAATGACGACAAGTCCGTAGTAGAGAGCTTTGTTGTAAAAGATTGATTCAATCCAGATTAGATAAAAGCCTAGGAATTTTGGCAATCCAAACAGAACTATAACAGCAGCTCCCTCCAGTAACAATAAAAAGAATTTCATAAATGTTGCAAGTGATTTTTTTCCAGAATATTTCATAGGTCCTCCTAGTTTTATACCACAACTTTAGTTGAGTAATAAAACATCCTTTTAATGTATTGATTTTCTGTTTCTTCAGCTTCAGTTTAACACGACAATAATCAAAAAGCAATAAATTTTTATCGAAAAACAATAAATAAACATCGAAAATCGGTGAAAAGTGAGAAGGTGGATGAGTATGATGAAAATGGATGATATGGACATAGTAAAGGCAGGCTGATTTCAGCCTGCCTAATTATAGATTATGAAAGTCAATTATTTATAAAAGAAATTGAAGTGTTGGTATTTTGCGATTAATGTAAGCTGTTTACGGTGTTACAACAGTTCGCCTGTCCATTTCTTAATTGCAGTCCTTACGGATCTTGCCATTTCCTTGCTGAATTCGGCACCTGATTTCTTGGCGTAAAACATCTGTGCATAGTTGTCAGCGTCGTATTTGTTTGACTTTACATAGAACTGTGCTCTTTCTTCAAACATTTCATCAAGTTCCTCTTCTGTTAGATGTCTGTACTTTTCTTCGAATACCACAAACTTCTTGTCGAAGCGGTTTCTGTGAACCCTGTTGTAGTCGTCTTCGTAATATCCAAGACAAAGCATTGTAATAGGGAAGGTCCAGTCTGAAAGTCCAAGAAGGTTTCTGTGTAACTCATAGTTTTCAATGATGTCTCCTATATAGCATGATCCTATTCCAAGAGATTCAGCAGCAATCACGGCATTCTGTGCAGCTATCAGTGCATCCTCGCAGGCAATCATCAAGTCCGACTCTTGTGGAGCTTCGAAATCTATTCCAACCTTTTCGGAATATTCCTTTACATTTTCCTTAATATAGTAGTCGAACCATTTTTGTTGGTCCGCGAGAAATATGAGAATTACGGGAGCCTTGGCAATGAAAGGTTGATTATCGCAAGACTTGCTCAGCAATTCCTTTGTTTCCTGGTCCTTGATTACCAGAATTGAATAAAGCATCATGTTCCCGGCAGTAGGAGCTTGCATGGCGCTATCGATTATCATATCAAGATCTTCT
>JAUVAG010000172.1 GCA_030591825.1 Dethiosulfatibacter sp. | reverse complement strand
GCAAGCATCTTCAATGAATTACTTAATTCTCCCATATAAATACTCCTTTCTTCCTTCTTCCTTGAATACGAATCAAGGATTACCAAGTACAAAACAAAACCCCTTCAACAAGGGGTTTGTATGTCCTATTAAATTACTATTTCAACATTTCCCATTTAATTATACAATACTGCAAGTGATATATCAATGTTGTTACAAATAAATAATAATTTATATTCATTTATCATTTCCTTATAAACATGAGTACAAAATATACAAACGATGAAAACAAAATTATAGTTGCTCCCGAAGGAATATCAAGATAATACGAAATCACCAGACCGCCAATATTGTAGGCTACTCCAAAAACTATAGACAACAGCATCATGCTTTTCAGATTCTTAGTAAAAAGCTTTGCAGTGGATGGAGGGATTGTAAGAAGAGCTATTGAAAGTATTATTCCAACCACTTTTATTAGGATTACAATACTGAAGGCCACCAGTATAAAAAGCATGTTTTCAAGTAAAAGTACATTAATTCCTATTACCTGTAAATATTCCTCGTCGAACATGTATCCCTTCCAGTAATCAAAAAACGACACAACCACAAATACCACAATTACACTGAGTACAATCATAGCATTGAGATAAAAATCAGTTACTGTCAGTATGTCTCCAAAAAGATATGATGTCATGTCTGGCTTGTACCCAGACGAAAGAGATATAAACAGGATTCCAAGTGCCATTCCTATTGCCCAGAACATTCCTGTAAGGGTATCCGCCCTTGCTGACGAGCTTCTGTTTATCTTTGCAATGGCCAGCGCCGCAAATATTGAAAATCCAAGTCCTGGTATTATTGGTTCGATTCCCAATAGATATCCAAGACCAATTCCTCCAAAGGATGCATGGGCAATTCCTCCGCTCATACTTACCAACTTTTTCTCCACTATGATGGTTCCCACTATTCCACAAAGAAGGCTTGAAAAAATTGCTGCAGCAAAGGCATTTTGTACAAATTTGTAATTTAAAAGGGCATCAATCATTTACATCACTCCCATCTATTACTCTTCCATCTATTACTCTCTTGTTTAGTGTCCCCGTCTGAAGAAGAACATTTATTGGGCATCCGAAGATTTCTTCAATATTATTTACACTTATGGCCTTGTCTTCATCATGGTAATGTATATCCTTGTTGACACAGGCTATGCTGTCTATATAATCGAAGATAATTTCCATGTCGTGGGTAACAACCACAACAGTTTTTTCCTTGTTCAGTTCCTTGAGAAATTCAAAAACCTCTTCCTTGGTAGTTGAATCAAGACTTGAAGATGGTTCATCAAGAAGAAGCACATCAGGATCCGTAACAAGGGCTCTTGCAATTAGCACCTTCTGAAGCTGTCCTCCAGAGAGTTCTCCAATCTGTCTATTCCTTAAATCTTCTATTCCCATCCTCGAAAGTATTTCCTCAGCCTTCCTAATATCTCTTGTGTTATGTTTTCTGAAAAATGTAAGATTGCGCTCAAGCTTTCCCATTAGAACCACATCCTCCACGGATATGGGAAATGTTCTGTCAAAAAATGCAAACTGGGGCACATAACCCAGTGTAAGACCGCTTCTTATAATCACTTCACCTGAACTTGGTTTCTTCAGATGGAGAAGTACCTTTAAAAGTGTACTCTTTCCCCCACCATTTGGTCCTATTATTCCCAGAAAAGACTTGTTCCTTATCTTTAAACTTGCATTTTCGAGTGCACATACTTCATCGTAGTATACATCAATATTATTCACTTCTATATCGTACATGGAACTCCTCCCCATTTTTAAATAAATTCAATTCGATAATATATCGCAAGAAAGCAGCTACGCTGCGTTAAATGCACAAGTATTTATTAAGATGCGAAAGAAAGTTTCCTTAATAGCATAACACCAACGCTTCAAGGTGTTATGCATATTTTAACTTTCTTAAGCTATGAAAAAACGACTCCTTCGCATTAACCTATGTAAATACTGTCAACTTTTTTACTCAAGGACAGACTGCAGTTTTTCCAATATATCCTCCATGGCCTCAATATAATCGTAGGAAAGGGGTGAAACTTCAATTGCGGTACCTCCAATTTCCTTTGCTATGGTTTCAGCCTGACTGCTGTCAAACTCATTCTGGTAGAAAACGACTCTTATCTCCCGTTCCCTTGCAAAGTCTATGATATTCTTAAGCCTGTCCACAGTTGCTTCCTTTCCCTCTTCCTCAACAGTAACCATTTCAAGGCCATAGTCGTCTGCAAAATACCCATAGGATGGATGATATATTATGAAGGATTTCTTTTCCAATTCGTTGAAGACTTCCATCAGTCTAGCATCAAGGTCCTTAAGTTTTTTTATATATTCCCCGGCATTTTTCTTGTATATTTCACTGTTTTCTTCGTCAAATTCAATAAGACTATCCCTTATGATTTCAACCATCAACATCGTCCTTTTTGGTGAAAGCCATATGTGTGGATCCGATTCATCCAAGTCTACACTATGTATTTCACTGTCCTCATGTTCGTGGCTATCTACAATCAATGGATGATAAATATTTGCCACCTCTTTTTCAAGAGAAACCAGTATGATTTCTTCATTCATATCCTCAATCTTAGGCAGTATGTTTGCCCTTTCTGCTGCCACTCCAATTGAAAAATACAATTCTGCCTCACTGAGCTTCATCATCTCCTTTGGAGTAGGCTGATAATTGGCTGGACTTGCACCGGCTGGAATCATCGCTACAACATCCACAAGATCCCCTCCCACTTCATTCACAAGTCTCTCCTGGGGGAGAATGGATACCGCCACCCTTACTCCTTTAAAATCCTCTTCCACGCTTTCGTTGGAACAGGAAATCAATACTAGTGAAAACAATACAGCCATAATCAATACTATTATCTTCTTCATAATGTCTCCAAATAAAAAATTTATGTCAAACTGTTTAATCTTTATATAACGATATTATCACAGAGAAACAAAATGTCAATTAATTAATGAATATATCTATGTAGTTTAACGACGGTTATTCCAAAATAACTTTCAAAAATGATATAATAAACATATACTTTCACCACATAGAATAAAATTGAAAGGAGACCATGTAGATTACCGAAACCAGACATGGATTAATATTATGAAAAATATAAAGATATTGAAGATTTTATTTGTGACTTTACTTATTACAGTGCTGGCTGCCTGCTCATCTCAGCCGGACAATACTGAAGAAACACCTCCAATAGTCGAATACCCCGCGGGCGATGCAGATCAATCCGATGAAGCACTGGAGCTTACACTTACGGAAATGAAAAAATACAACGGTCAGAACGGAAAGCCCGCCTATATTGCAGTTGACGGAATAATTTACGAAGTAACTGATGTAAGCCATTGGAAGAACGGCACCCACAACGGTCAGAAAGCTGGAATGGACCTGACTGAATCTTTGAATGGCGCTCCCCATGGTAAAGAGGTTATTGATAGTTTGGAAAAGGTTGGGAAGATAAAAATAGAATAAAGAAAACTATTAAAGACATAAAAAAATCCAGTCAGCATTTATTGCGACTGGATTTTTTTTACATATTCAATATTTTCTTTTTAGTAACTTCTCCATAACTTCCATGATTGCTTCATTGTTATTATATCTCGTATCCTTGAGTATATTTATGGATTTTTGGGTGTACTTGTCTGCAAGCGCCATGCTTTTTTCTATTCCACCCTTATGAATTACAAGATCAATGACCTTGCTGACATCCAGCTCCCTTTCATTTATACAATCTTTTAACCTGCCATCATTGTCATTCTTTAGGGCATAGATTACTGGAAGGGTGTATATTCCACTTAGAAGGTCTGCTCTTGTATTTTTACCCATTGTACTTGTATCTGAAGAGTAGTCAAGACAGTCGTCTATTATCTGAAATGCCATTCCTGCATAATATCCGCATCTTCCCATGTCCCTGCTTTCCTTTTCCGTGTATCCACCTTCATAGGTTCCCAAAAACATGCTGAGACCAAAAAGCGCCGCCGTCTTACCAGATATTATCCTAAGATATTTTCTCACATTCAAATTGCTGTTATATCTGTTTTCGTTCTGTATGACTTCGCCCATACATAGTAATTCCATCCTATCTGCAAACCTATCTATATGATCAATGTAGTTAGTGGCTACGAGGGCGAATTCGTAGTTGCAAACCAAGGTTTTGATGTGAATTATTCTGATGATGAAGGACATACCGACAGCATAGCAGGCGTTAATATTCATGTCAACCAAATGGCTGAACTTTTCACGAAGGCTTTCCAACAATAAATCCATCCACAAATTAAAATGACT
>JAUVAG010000242.1 GCA_030591825.1 Dethiosulfatibacter sp. | reverse complement strand
TCATCGTACCCATCGGCCCTCATGGCAATTTCTTCTGGAAACTTAGACTTAATTTTATTTCTGGCAGTGAAATCTGGATTTCCTCCAAGAACTATATCTGTACCCCTACCAGCCATATTTGTAGCTATTGTTACGCTGCCAAATCGTCCTGCCTGAGCAACTATTTCAGCTTCCTTTTCGTGGTTTTTTGCGTTAAGGACATTATGCTCAATATTTTTCTTCTTCAGCATCCTGCTTAATAACTCAGATTTTTCAATTGAAATTGTACCTACAAGTACAGGCTGTCCATTCTTATTTCTTTCTATTATTTCATCTATTACTGCATTAAACTTGGCTTCCACTGTCTTGTAAATAACATCTGCATCATCTGCTCTCACTATTGGTCTGTTTGTAGGAATTTCAACTACGTCTACATTGTAGATTTCCCTGAACTCCTGTTCTTCTGTTTTGGCAGTACCTGTCATTCCTGAAAGCTTTGTATACATTCTGAAATAGTTCTGATATGTAATAGTTGCAAGAGTCTTTGACTCCCTCTTCACATCAAGCCTTTCCTTAGCTTCTATTGCCTGGTGAAGACCTTTGGAGAACCTTCTTCCCTGCATAAGCCTTCCGGTGAATTCATCCACAATCATGACTTCTCCATCTCTTACTATATAGTCGATGTCGGCTATCATAATATTGTGTGCCTTAAGAGCCTGATTTATATGGTGGGTAAGCTCCATATTTTCCTCATCCGCCAGGTTTTCAATGTTAAAATACTGTTCTGCCTTAGTGATACCCTTTTCAGAAAGGAGAACACTCTTGCCTTTTTCGTCAACAACAAAATCAACCGTCTCTTCCTTCATATTTCCCATCATGAGGTCCATCTTGCTTACAATCTCGTCAGGATCCTTTTTTCTACCCTTCATTGTTTGAACAAAGCTGTTGGCCCTGAGATACAAATCAGTTGATTTGTCCCCCATTCCAGAAATTATAAGAGGTGTTCTTGCCTCGTCAACAAGAATACTGTCGACCTCGTCAATTATGCAATAGTTCAGTTCTCCCTGAACCATGTTTTCCCTTCTTACGACCATGTTGTCACGCAAGTAGTCAAATCCAAATTCATTATTTGTACCATAAGTAATGTCTGAGTTGTATTGTTCCCTTCTCTGGTCGTTGTCAAGACCATGTACAATACATCCAACAGACAATCCCATGAAATTATACAGTTTTCCCATCCAGTCCTTGTCCCTCTGAGCCAGATAGTCATTGACAGTTATTACATGCACGCCCTTGCCTGTAAGTGCGTTAAGATATACTGGAAGTGTAGCAACCAATGTCTTACCTTCTCCCGTCTTCATCTCTCCTATTCTTCCCTGGTGAAGTATGACTCCACCAATAAGCTGAACTCTGTAGGGCTTCATTCCAAGGACTCTGGTTGAAGCCTCTCTCAAAACAGCATACGCCTCAGGCAGTATGTCGTCAAGGGTTGCACCTTCCTCAAGTCTTTTCTTGAATTCGAGTGTCTTGTTCTTAAGGTCTTCGTCTGCAAGTCCTTCCATTTCACCTTCAAGACTTTCAATTTTTTCAATTATCGGATCTATTCTTTTCAATTCCCTTGATGAATAGGAACCAAAAAACTTTTCAAACATTTTTTTCATTTTTTCACCTTCAGTATAAGATTATCCTGTACAAATATACTTTTAATCTATTATTTTTGTTCACATATTTTCATTCTATATTATTACATCAAATACTTTATATTGCCTTAACTTAACATGAATTTTTGATTAAAACCACGTCGATTTATCAAGTGCCATCAAGAAAGCAGCTTTGCTGCGTTAACCGGGTCACGCTTCATGTGACCATAGCGGTTATTAAGAGGTCGCAGAAAGTTTCCTTAACGGCGTAATACCAACGCTTCAAGGGATTACGCATTTTTAACTTTCTTAGACTACAAGAAAGCAGCTTTGCTGCGTTATCCGGGTCACGTTTCATGTGACCATAACGGATATTAAGAGGTCGCAGAAAGTTTCCTTAACGGCGTAATACCAACGCTTCAAGGGATTACGCATTTTTAACTTTCTTAGACTATAAAAAAAGCAGAAAATTCCTGCAATTTTTATTGTATCACCTATTTGTTGAATTTTCAAGTAAACTCGTACTTGAAGCATGAATTCCGGCTCTTATTCCAGTAGCCCATGCCCAGTGAAGATTGAAGCCTCCACAATCACCGTAAAGATCCAGTATTTCTCCAGCTATATACAGCCCCTTTTCACACTTTGACTCCATTGTCTCAGGGTTTATAGAGTTAAGGGATATTCCTCCCCCTGTAACCTGTGCTTCGTTCCACGAATGGTAGTCCAAGAGATTGATTCTGAGCGATTTCAAGTTTTTGATTATTTCATAAATCTTCTTTTTATTGATTCTTGTACACTTTTGATCAAAGTCTACAATATTCGATTCCTTTAAAAGAGGAATAACAAATCTTTTGTGTATAAGTCCTGTAAAACTATCTTTTATGGACTTGTGTCTCAAGGATAAGAATCTGTTTTCCAAAAGTTCATACATCTGTAACTTGTTAAGCTCCGGGAAAAAATCAATCTCAAAATATACTTCCCTTCCTGATAAAATCTCTTTAACCCCACGACCGCTAAGCTGAAGTACCGGAGGGCCTGATATTCCGTAATCAGCAAAAAGAACCTCACCGAAGTCGCTTTCAAGACATTCACCATTACTAAAAAGGCTCAAATTACAATTTGTCTTGTAACCCTTAAGACTCTTAAGATATGGAAAATCACTCTTTACCTTTACTAGAGCCGGATAGGTTTCATTGGACTTATATCCCTTTTTTTCGAGAATCCTAAGTCCTGAACCATCGGACCCGAATTTTGCTCCCGCTTTTCCACCTGCCGCAATTATTATCTTGTTAAATAAATAAACTTCCTTGTCTGAAGTAACCCTGTAACCCTTGCTATACTTTTCGATTTTTAGGACATTTTCACTGCATTTCTCAACAACATCAAGTCTTGTATATTCATCCCTCAATACGTCCACAACACTTGAAGCCTGAAGGCTCGTTGGAAAGACCTTGCCTGTTTCATCTATATAGGGTTCAATGCCTATTCCCCTGAAAAATTCCTGGGTGTCATAAGTAGTAAAACTATCAATAATTTTCGAAGCTATACTCAAATCTGTACTATGGTACCTATCCGGTGCAATATATATATTGGTATAGTTGCATCGTCCATTTCCAGTAGCTAGAAGTTTCTTGCCCACTCTGTCCATTCTTTCTAATATTACTACTTCAGCTCCATTTCTTGCTGCTGCAACAGCAGCTACCATCCCTGAAGCACCTCCGCCTATTATTCCAATTTTAATTTTTCCCATATGTTTCTCCTGTATTTAAAGGCCTAATATAATAGGCTAATCTTATCTTATCATCTATACTCTAACGCAATAAAAAACTGCTACAGGATAAATCATATCATGTAGCAGTCCGTTTTAAAAGTTTTTATATTTAATGTCCTACAATTTCACAGTATTATCAAGTAGATATTTCAATATATGGTACCTTCATTACTGTAATTT
>JAUVAG010000338.1 GCA_030591825.1 Dethiosulfatibacter sp. | reverse complement strand
CTATGTTAAATCCAGACCCGCAGAAATAAACTTCACCCTCAATGTTCAAAATATTTGCATTATAATCTATACTATAAAGTCCCGGGAAGGGGCTTTCTGAAAACTCCCTTGCAAATCCTATTACTCCGTTTTCCATATCAATTGAAACCAGCATGTTGGAAAGCGTTACTGAACCCTGGGCTCCAACAACCTTGATTGGAGTATTAGTATAAAATACTCCATCATTAACTACACTAGTCGTATAACCAAAATACAGGTTTTTTATACTGTCAATAACCTTTGCAGTCCTAAGATTTTCGGTATCGTCACATGAACCAAAAAGAACTTCAACAGTAGTTGTATCAGGCGTGTTTAGCAAATAGAGGAAACCTGCCTTCTCTTCATCTATGATATAGGCTGTCTCTAAATTCCATATATTTTTAACCTTTTTCCCCTCAGTTACTGTTCCGTTTTTAATCTTCAAACTGTATATCCAATCGTCGTTGAATACGGTAATATACTTGTTATATGCAATGGACATACCACTGCAATTTTCAAAAACAAGATTTTCATCACCAAAACCATCTTCTCCCTTAAATTTTGACATGTAAAGATTGTTATCTCTTATGAAGAGAATACTTCCATCTACTACCTGTATATTGTCACTGGTATTTCTGTTGAAAAATTCCATGTCCAAACTGCCCTGATTTATTATATTACCTCTGGAATCCATTTCCCTGTATAGTATTCTTCCTTCATTATCATAAGTCAGCACAAGAACATTTTCTTCATATTTACCTGCAACCGGTTCAACATTCATTCCCGACAGTCCTATTGAAGTGTGACCTCCCCAGTTTTCACTGTAGCTCAATTTTTGGATATTTATATGAACAATGGCGTTGTAGCCTACGAAGAGTACAACTGTCAATATGATTGCAATAATTGTAAGCACAGGTACATTTCTACTTTTCATTTTTACCTCCTGAATATCTTTATTCCAGCTTACGCGTATACCACAACATAGCTGCTTTCATTACCTTAATTATATCATCAACTGGAGGTTCAAAAAATTAAAATTCTTTAATCATTTCGTTTATATCTTGTAATAATTCGTTCTTATGCTATAATGTAATTGATTTGTCTCGTATCTAAAATATAAGAACGAGAACATGGAGGAATTATTAATGAAAGAAATACTAGGAAACACCCGCAAACTCACCTTCCTGGGAGTTATGCTGGCTTTAACAATTGTATTCGTAGCAATAACAGCAATACCATCACCTACAGCAACTACAATGGCATGGTTCATGTTCATACCAACCATAGTAACAAGCATAGTTATGGGACCCAAGGCAGGAGCATTAATGGGATTCTGTGCCGGAGTAGCAACACTATTAAGAGCATTATTGGCGCCGCTTACACCCTTTGATGTATTTTTTCTAAATCCACTTGTTTCAGTACTTCCAAGAATATTCGTAGGTGTGGTTCCCTACATGATATACACACCACTCAAAGCAATATTCGGAAAATCTCCAAACGGAGATAAAATAGCCATATTGGCTGCAGGAGCTTCAGGTGCAATTACAAATACCGCACTTGTAATGACGGCACTTTATCTTATATTTGTACAGGAGATTATAGATCTTGCAGGCATTCCCTTCAAAGCACTGTTGATATCAATAATAACAACAAGTTCTGTTACAGAAGCACTGATAGCGGCAATACTGACATTGCCTGTAGTACTTGCATACAAAAAAATATACAGATAAACAAGGAGCATTTATGTTTTTAGCAATCGATATAGGAAATACAAACATCACTCTTGGAGTATGGGAAGGTGACACTCTACACGGACCATGGAGAATAACTACAAAGACACCAAGAACTTCTGATGAATACGGTATAGTTTTAAATAACCTTCTAGAAATGAACGGAGTAAACACTAGCAAGCTTCAAAATATCATAGTTGCATCTGTAGTACCCAATATAATGCATTCGTTCAACAGAGCACTGGAAAAATATTTCGGTATAGATCCAATAATTGTTGGTCCAGGAACAAAAACAGGCCTTGCAATAAAAGCAGAGAATCCAAAAGAAGTAGGAGCAGACCGTATAGTTGATGCTGTTGCAGCCTTCGAACAGTATGGCGGACCTGTAATAGTCATAGACTTCGGAACAGCTACGACTTATGATGTAGTTAGTGAAAAGTGCGAATTTATAGCAGCAATCACATCTCCTGGAATTCAAATCAGTGCAGATGCACTGTGGAGCAAGGCTGCACAGCTTCCAAATATAGCAATCAAAAAACCAAAGTCAATACTTGCAAGAAATACAATCACAAGCATGCAGGCCGGTCTGGTATACGGTTACATCGGACAGGTGGAATACATTGTAAACAAGATCAAGGAAGAGCTCAATGATCCAAACATGAAAGTTGTTGCAACTGGAGGTCTTGGTAGCATAATAGTTCCTGAAACAGATGTAATAGACGAATACGACATGATGCTTACAATAAAAGGTCTTAAATATATCTACGAAAAAAACATCTAGCGGTAGTTTACAAGTTAACTGTTAACCCTTACACAAAGCCAGTAATATAAAGGGTTCTGTCAATTTAAGTGTATTACCTAACTCTATAATTAAAACTCTTGATGTTTGCTGTG
>JAUVAG010000064.1 GCA_030591825.1 Dethiosulfatibacter sp. | reverse complement strand
GACAAGGGCAGGATGTGTTGCTGCTCCACGGATGGGGAGGCAGTATTGAAACTATGATACCAATTGTAAACAGCTTAAAGAATTCATTCAAGGTTACTGCTGTGGATCTTCCGGGTTTTGGCGAAAGCTCAACGCCAGACGAGGTTATTGATTCATACGGATATGCGGAAATAATCAAGGAATTCATTGGCAGCACGGGACTGGAAAAGATAATACTTTTCGGCCACTCCCACGGAGGAAGAATATCAATTATTCTTTCAAGCATTTACGGCGACCTTTTCGACAAGGTTGTTCTGATAGATAGTGCAGGCATAATACCGAAAAGAACTGCTAATTACTATATTAAAGTATATACCTTCAAGATATTGAAGAAGATTTATCTTGCATTTACACCCAAGAACAAAAGGCAAGAAGTACTTGAAAGGTTTTACAGAAAGCATGGATCTGCAGATTACAGGGATGCAGACGGAATAATGAGAAAAATAATGATCAAGGTTGTAAATGACAACCTGAGACACCACCTGAAGGACATCGAGGCACCTGTTCTTCTCATCTGGGGAGAAAAGGACGATGCAACACCACTTTATATGGCAAGGATAATGGAAAAGGAGATACCCGATGCGGGACTTGTTATAGTGGAAGGAGCAGGACATTATTCATATGTTGATGACTTCAACACCTTTAAGGTAGTAATTAACAGTTTTTTGAAAAAAACAAACTTGAAAACAGGAGGAAATAAATGATATTTCCAATATTAATAATATCAATATTCTGGTTGGTAAACATATATTTTAGAATCAGATTTTCCCTTCACATGATGCAGATAGAAATGTATGACAATGAAAAATTCATAAACTGGTCCAGAAAAAACAGAAAAAGATTCCTCACACAAAAATCAAGAATAATGATAGGCATATCGGCCTTGCTGACAATGAGCTATATATTCTTGTCATACAATATCTACATATTGATTGTACTATGGGCAATAGCTTCAATTGCAACAATCGAATTCAATAAATACGAAGCCAAGAAACCTCTTGTATATACTGGAAGAGCAAAGAGGCTCTTTTTATCAACTGTCGTAATAGCCTTACTTGACATTGTAGTCATAGTCTTTTTAAGCAGACTGATTTCAGGAGAGGAATACTATGTGGCCATAAGTGCTACAATTCTTGCCCTTGCTCTATATTTCGGCACCTATTATGTAGTTGGTGGAGTATGGCTTATCAAACCTGTTGAAAGAATAATCAACATGAAGTACTACAGGATGGCAAAGAACAAGCTAAAGAATATGGAAGAACTTACAACAATAGGAATAACAGGAAGCTATGGAAAGACAAGTACAAAATTCATAACTGCAAAGATAATCGAGCAGAAATACAAGACTTACATGACGCCTGGTAGTTTTAATACACCAATGGGAATAAGTAAGGCGGTAAACAACGAGCTTGACGAAAATTACAAGGTTTTTGTTGCAGAGCTTGGAGCTGATAGAATTGGAGATATAAAAGAGACTTCGAACCTTGTTAGTCCCAAGATAGGAATTTTAACAGCGGTTGGACCGAGTCATCTGGAAACTTTTAAATCTATAGAGAATATAATAAAAACTAAATACGAGCTTATAGAAGCGCTTCCATATGATGGATGGGCAATATTTAATTATGACAATGAATATGTTAAAAAGCTTGCCGATAAAACATACACACGAAAACTTCTTTATGGTTTGAACAATACAGATGATCTTGATATTTATGCGGATAATATCAAGTCTGGAAGAGAAGGATCCACATTCACACTTCATATAAAAGAAAAGGGTAAAGTAGATTGCAAGACAAGTCTGCTTGGAAAGCATAATATACTCAATATCCTGGCAGGAGTATCTGCGGCATATGCAATGGACATGACTCTTGTACAGATTGCAAGTGGTATAGAAAAGATAGAATCTATAGAACACAGACTTCAACTTATAGACCCGGGAACAGGAGTACTTGTAATTGATGATGCTTTTAATTCAAATCCCTCAGGAGCAGCTGCTGCATTGGAAGTGCTGGGAGAATTTGAAGGCAATAGAAAAATAATAGTAACACCTGGAATGGTGGAACTTGGTCAAATCGAATATGAAGAAAACAAAAAATTCGGA
The DNA here is from genome assembly GCA_030591825.1 of Dethiosulfatibacter sp. GTDB lineage: Bacteria > Bacillota > Clostridia > Tissierellales > Dethiosulfatibacteraceae > Dethiosulfatibacter. The sequence continues at coordinate 4,621 of JAUVAG010000064.1, read as the reverse complement.
AACTTGATAGGAGATACCTGTGATCTTGTGATTCTTGTAGGGGAGAACAGGACAAGAGCAATCAAGGAAGGACTTGAAGAAACCGACTTTGAGATGCACAACCTTGTTACTGTGAAGTCATTGAAGGAATCGGAAGATGCAATGAAGAGTCTCTTGAGGTCAGGGGATGTAGTATTATTTGAAAACGACCTTCCAGACACATACAATGAATAAAACAAGAAAGCAGCTCCGCTGCGTAAAATGCGTAAGCATTTTTTAAGAGGTCGCAGAAAGTTTCTTTAACCGCGTAATACCAACGCTTCAAGGGATTATGCATTTTTAGCTTTCTTAGACTATAAAAAAAGTGATGAAAGGAAATTATTATGAAGAAAGTAGGAATTATAATAGGTGGAAAGACAGTAGAGCATGAAGTTTCAATAATTACAGGACTTCAGATATACGACAATATAGACAGGACAAAATACCAGCCTTTTGTAATATATATAGATAAAAAGGGAAGATGGAACATCGGAGAAAAACTGGGAGATATAAAAACATACCAGAGCAAATCCTTCGAAGGAGTTACGGAAGTTATTCCATGGCAAAACTTCGACAAAAAGAATACACTGACACTTCACCCGAACCCTGATTTGAAGCAGGGTATCTTTGCGAAAAAAAGAGAAAAGCTTGAGGTGGAAGTAGCAATACCAGCAGTACACGGTACAAGCGTTGAGGATGGCGCCCTTCAGGGAATACTTGAATCATGCGGAGTGCCATACTGTTTTACTGGAGTAAAGGCATCAGCTCTTGGAATGGACAAGGTTTCAATGAAGAAGGTATTCTATGCTGAAAACCTTCCAATGGTGGATCATATATGGTTCTACAGATCGCAATACAGAAACAACCAAAATATATATATAGAAAAATCGGAAGCAATAGGCTATCCTCTAATAGTTAAGCCTGCAAACCTTGGATCAAGCGTAGGAATTAGCAAGGCTACAAATCAGGAAGAGCTTAAGGAATCCATAGAGGTTGCCCTTTCCTACGACAAAAAGATAATGGTTGAACAGTGTATAGAAAACCCAAGGGAAATAAACTGCGCAGTACTTGGTTATGAAGATCAGGTTGAAGCATCACTTTGTGAGGAACCTATAGGATGGGAAGACTTCCTCAAATACGAAGACAAGTACATGAACGGCAGTAAGGGCAAGGGAACTGAAAAAAGAATAATTCCAGCAGACCTTCCTGAAGAAGTATCACAAAGAATTAGGGAAATGGCCAAGAAGGCATTCATTGCAATAGACGCCTCGGGAACATCAAGGGTGGACTTTCTATACGACAACAAAAACATCTATGTAAATGAAATAAACACAATACCTGGATCCATATCATTCTATCTATGGGAGCCTTCGGGATTGCCTTTTAAGGAACTCATAACAAGATTGATAGAAATAGCTGAAAAAAGATATGAGGATGAATCTCAAAACATAAATTCATACGACATAGACCTTTTGAACAATATGTCCAAGGGAGCAAAAAACTGATACCTGGGGAGTTGCTAATATGAGTATTAAAGAGAGACTCGTAACATTCATGAGTGATGACGCCTACAAGCCCATGCTGATAGGGGAAATCTTTAAAGAGCTAAACACTACAAAGGATATGAAAAGGGAAATAACTAAAATTCTAAATGAGCTTGAAGAAGAAGGCAAAATAATCAAGACAAGAAATGAAAGATATGTAATTCCAGAAAAGAGTGATCTTATTATAGGTACAATTCAGGGATCTCAGAAGGGATTTGGATTTCTAATTCCTGACAATACTGACATTAAAGACCTTTTCATATCTCCGGTTGACCTTAACGGAGCAATGAACAAGGACAGGGTAATAGTAAGACCAATGAAGGGTAATGGTAATACAAAAAAACCTTCAGGGGAAGTTATTAAGATACTGACAAGGGCAAACCACGAAATAATAGGCACCCTACAGGAAACTAAAAATTTCGGCTTTGTACTGCCTGACGACAAGAGGATTTCCCAAGATGTATTCGTATCAAAATCCGACTTCAATGGAGCTAAAAACGGACAAACAGTTATTGTGAAAATTGTTGAATGGCCCGGAAAGAGAAGAAATCCAGAAGGAGTGGTCAAGAGCATACTAGGATCATCTGATGATATAAGAACTTTCATATTGTCAGCTCTTATAAGAAATGAAATAAGGACTAAGTTTCCCAACAAGGTACAGAGGGAAGCCTCTGAAATAGACAGGGAAATTACGAAAGAAGAAATAGACAGAAGAAAAGACTTCAGGGACTATCAAATAGTTACTATAGATGGAGCAGATGCCAAGGACCTTGACGATGCAATTCATATAATTAAAAAGGATAACGGCAAATATGAGCTTGGAATCCATATAGCCGATGTAACCCACTATGTCAGAGAAGAATCACCTCTCGACAAGGAAGCTTTTACAAGGGGAACATCAGTATACATGCCTGGAGAAGTAATACCTATGCTTCCAAAGGAACTTTCAAACGGAGTATGCAGCCTTAGCCAGGGAGAGGATAAGCTCACATTGTCAGTGGTCATGACTGTAGATGGCAAGGGAAAGGTAAGTGACTTTGGAATATATGAGGGAATAATCAACTCCAAATCAAGGCTCGTATACGATGATGTATCTGATGTACTGGAAAATGAAGATGAAGCAATGTCTGAGAAATATAAAGATCTGCTGGAAGACTTTAAAAACATGGAAACCCTAGCTAAAATCCTCAAAAAAAAGAGAGATGACAGGGGATGTATAGACTTCGATTTCCAAGAAGCAAAGATTGTTCTGGATGAAGATGGACGTGCAGTGGACGTAGCCAAATACGACAGAAGAATTGCTAATAGGATAATCGAAGAATTCATGATAGCTTGTAATGAAACAATTGCGGAAAACATGTTTTGGTCCAAGGTTCCATTCTTATACAGGATACATGAAAGCCCTGATAGCGATAGAATTACAGAATTCAACAGGTTTATAGCAAATTTCGGTTACTTCTTGAAAGGAACTGCAAACCTTCATCCCAAGGAACTTCAGTCAATAACCAATAAGATAAAGGGAAAGAAGGAAGAAACCGTCATAAATACTATAATGCTTAGATCTCTTAAGAAGGCAATCTATAGCAATAGTCAGGAAAAACACTTCGGACTGGCCTCAGACTACTATTGCCACTTCACCTCTCCTATAAGAAGATATCCGGACCTTCAGATTCACAGAATCATCAAGGAATTCATAAATGGAAGGTTGAAGGACATAAGCAAACTGGAAACAAGACTAGCTCTGGTGGCTGATCAGTGTTCAATAAATGAAAGAAAAGCCGCCCAGCTTGAAAGGGAAGTTGATGACATAAAGGCTGCAGAGTATATGTCGGAGCACATAGGAGAAGAATACGAAGGTGTTATTTCAAGTGTCACAAGTTTTGGAGTGTTTGTGGAACTTGACAACACAGTTGAAGGGTTGATTCACATATCCAATATGACTGACGACTATTACTTCTATGATGAAAGAAACTATAGCATGATTGGAGAAATGACCAAAAAAACCTACAAGATAGGTGATGTGGTCAATGTAAAATTGGTAAGTGTAAATATTCAAAGGGCAGAGATAGACTTTGCTTTTTGCAGAAATAAAGGAGAAAAATGATAAAACTTGGAGAAATACAATTATTAAAACTGAATAAGGCCGATAAAAAAGATCTTATTTTCATCGACGAAGACGGAACACAGGTATATGTAAAGAAAGAAAAGGGAATGGATATTGTGGAAAAGGGCCATGAAGCCAAAGTCTTCGTATTCAAAAAAGGCAACAAGAATGAAGGATCACTAAAACTTCCAGAACTGGCTCTTGGTGAAATCGGATACCTTAAGGTTACGGACATTACAAACATAGGAGCCTTCATGGACTGGGGACTGGATAAAGAGCTCTTCCTACCATTTAAGGAACAAAAAGGCGAGATAAGAACTGGAAGGGAATACATGGTTGGAATCTATATTGACAAGTCCGAGAGACTTTGTGCAACAATGGATATATATGAAATGCTTGTAACCAATTCTTCATATAAAGAAGGAGACAGGGTTAAGGGAACAATATACAGCATGAAAAAAGGCCTGGGTGCAATGGTTGCAATTGACAACAAATTCCACGGTCTCATCCAGGAGAAGGACTTTATAGGAAAGAGAATAGGAGATAAGATAGAAGCAAGAGTTGTAAAGGTAAGAGAAGATGGAAAGCTCAATCTCAACCTTTTTGAAAAGTCTCACGAAAAGATGGATAACGATGCAGAAAAAATATTCAAGAGGATGATGAAAGAAGGTGGATTCCTTCCGTATAACGACAAGTCAAATCCAAATATAATAAGAGAACAGTTTGATATGAGTAAAGGTTCTTTTAAAATTGCTATTGGAAGACTATACAAAAGAAAATTAATTGAAATAACACCAAGAGGAATAAAAGTAAAGGACTAGTAAAATTGCAGTCTTGAAAGGTAAAAAAAATCGCACAAAATAACCAGTAACCATGCCACTTTGAGGAAAAAGTAGTAAAATAAAAGAAAAACTTTTTCGCAGAGAGGTAAAGAATGGGCAGAAAAGAGCAACGT
>JAUVAG010000052.1 GCA_030591825.1 Dethiosulfatibacter sp. | reverse complement strand
ATAGTATCAATATTTGCAAAGGGATTTTTCAAACTCGTTCCAATACTGATTGCAGTAATAGTAGGATATCTCGTATCAGTTCCACTTGGTCTTGTTGATTTCACAGCTGTAAGGGAAGCCGGCTGGCTTGGACTATCTTCTTCTGCAATGGACCACCTTACTACAATGCCTAAGTTCACACTTTCAGGAATCACAGCAATATCTCCAATAGCATTAGTAATCTTCATTGAACACTTTGGAGATATAACAACAAACGGAGCAGTAGTAGGAAAGGACTTTTTCAAGAATCCAGGAGTTCACAAAACAATGCTAGGAGATGGTGTAGCCACTCTAATCGCTGGATTCATTGGAGGACCTGCAAATACTACATACAGTGAAAACACTGGTGTTCTTGCAGTGACTAAGATTTATGATCCTTCAGTTTTAAGAACTGCCGCAGTATTCGCAGTAATACTGAGCTTTGTTGGAAAATTTGGAGCTTTAATAAGATCTATCCCTGCTCCTGTAATGGGTGGGGTTTCAATAATACTTTTCGGAATGATAGCCAGTGTAGGCGTAAGGACAATGGTTGAAGCAAAGCTTGATTTTGCACATTCAAGAAACCTTATGATAGCATCCCTAATACTAGTGACCGGAATAGCAATAGACAATATCCACATGGGGGGAACACTTTCTCTTTCTGGACTTGCAATAGCAGCCTTCATAGGAGTGGTTCTTAATAAGTTTCTTCCAACAGAAATATAAAATAATCAGTACCCAGTTACTAATAAAACAATAAGATATTATAATAACAAAAAATCCGGCTATGCACTCTTAGATGCAGCCGGATTTTATATTGCTCTTTATTTCATGATATTTTTTATATCAATTATCATATTTAACCTATTATAATTCAAATTATTTGTGCTTCAAGTGAGTACCATCACAGAAAGGCTTATTTTTGGATTTACCACATCTACAAAGAGTATAATGTTTTTCCGATTCAGGCATTTCGCCGTCATCTATATTCAGCTCTATAGCTCCATTTACCTCGTAGGGACCATTTTCTCCGTGGATTTTTTCCTCAGCTATTGTAATTTTATCCTCTTCTGATACTCCCCTGTTTATTCTTTTTTGATCTTCAAAGCCATAGCTTAATGCTCCTGAAGGACACATCTCACATATTTTTATTATTTCATCAGGCTCTGCTTCATTAGGATGTATCCATTTCCTTTCTCCCCTTCTAAAAACGAAAGGAAGCTTTTCAACACAGTATCTATGGTGACTACAAACTCCCCTGTTATCGTATACTGTAATCCGCTCACCCTTGTATACATCAACACTGTCTCTGCATCTATTTTCAGCTTTTTTATCATCAAAACCCTCATTGTGGCTTCCGTCGCAGAAGGGTTTCATTTTTGATTTACCACATCTGCAAAGTACCATTGTATCACTGATTTCAAGAGAGTTTCCATTGCCGTCTATTAAATTGTCAATATTTTTCACGATAAGAGGACCGTTTTTTGAAACCTTTATTGTCTTGTCGCTCATATCATCACCTAACACATTAAATTTTTGCTGCCATTGCCTCACATTCTGCCTTTACATCCTTATTTCGCTCAAGTTCTCCAGGCTCATATCCCTGACAGTGTACAACTCCCAGATTTTCTACATCAAAATAAGCAGCCATGTCATTGAATGAAGCTACTGCATTTTTTCCACCGGATACTTCAAGGTTGTCATCACCATATGACATAAGGAGGCCGAATTTCTTGCCATCAAAAGACTTCTTGTAGTCTGGACCAAAGGCATACAATCTGTCAATTGCAATTTTTATCTGTGCTGTAAGATTGAAAAAATACACAGGGCTTGCAAAAATTATGCAATCGGATTCTTCGATTTTCTTGTATACGTCCTTCATATCATCTTCTAATATACATTCACCCATTCCAGGCATTTGACATACTCCGCATGCCTGACAAGGCTTAATACTGAGCACGTTCAAATATACCGTTTCAGTCTCTATATCCCTTTCCTTCGCTGCATCGGCCAGCCATTCCGCCATTTTCGCCGTATTTCCCATAGGTCTTGGGCTTCCCATAAGTATTAATATCTTCATCATATACTCCTCCTCAAATATTGTTTTCTTTCAAGTAAATTAAATATTTTTCAAACTCCCCATGAACTGCCTTCCTTCCAGAAACATAGTATTCAATGCTTCCGCAGGATTTTATACAGTTGCCTTTCTCTTGAAGAGTCTTTTGCAAATGATTTACAGTACCAAGGTTTCCATCTATTACAGAAATATTTCCCGGTACTATTCTTTCTAAAACATTTTTAAAATATATGAAATGCGTACAGCCAAGAACAATTGCCGAATATTCTTCAAGGTTGTATTTTTCAAGCTTCCTGTTTAAAAGTCTTTCTACATCGTCGTGATTGAAGTTGAAATTTTCAGCCATCTCTACAAGTTCCGGCATGGGCAATGATTCAACAATGCTGACTCCTTCCAGTCTGCTCACAAGGTCCTTGTATTTCTTTTCCTTGAGCGTCAGCTCAGTTGCCATGACTATGACTTTTCCTGTATTGGAAGTCTCTATTGCAGGTTTGACTGCAGGCTCCATTCCAATTACCGGTATGTTGAATCTTTTTCTTAAATACTCAACAGAAGTGCTTGTAGCAGTATTGCAGGCTATTACAACAGCTTCTACCCCCATGCCATATAGGAATTCAACTGCATCGTATGTCCTCTTTCTAACATCTTCCTTTTCCTTTGTACCGTAAGGCACATTGTCAAGGTCCGCATAATATATATATTCTGCATCAGGAATTATCTTCATGGCTGTACTTAATACCGTAAGCCCTCCGACTCCTGAATCAAATATCCCTATTTTCATTTTGTCTCCTGTATCAAATATTTATTCTATTGTTATTTTCTCGCCAAGAAATTTCGGCTGTACTCCAACCGCTAGATCAAACATCATCTTGACCCTAGCGAAAATTTCTCTCACATTTGTCTTAAATCCGGTTCTATAGCTTACATCTTTTGCATTGTACCCTACTGCATCAATATCCTTGCTAAGGGCTATAAATACGGCCCTTTCATTGTGAAATTCCTGTGATATGACAGTTATCTTTTCCTGTCCGAATATCTCCCTGCTTCTTACTATAGAATCAAGAGTTCTGAAACCTGCATAGTCAAGAAATATCCTATCTTCAGGTATTCCCTTTTCTACAAGGTCCTTCTTCATCTTTACAGGTTCGTTATATTCGACCTGTCCGTTATCTCCGCTTACTAAAAGATATTCAACCTTTCCTGCTTTGAATAGCTGGGCTGCTGCATCTATCCTGTTTAGGTAGTAGGGATTAAGAGTGCTTCCATATACATATTTGGTTGTTCCAAGAACAAGTCCTACCATGTTAGGCGGTAAGTCATCCACATTGTCGAAAACCCTGTTTCTTGTCCTAAATTCAACACTGTAATATGAAATCAGGATCAGCACCAGTAAAACAACAGTTGCTACTGATATTATTTTCAATAAATTCTTTATACGCTTTTTCAACATGTTCTCCATAACGTATTTACGACTTATCCTATATTTCTGATGAATATATGCTTAACATACTTGTTTCCGCTTTCCCTCTGGTCAACCTCAATTGTTCTAATACTTTTTATAAGATGGGAAAGTTTCTGGTAGCCGTAGTTCCTTGGGTCGAAATCAGGTCTTTTCTTGAGAAGCATGTTTCCTACATCTCCCAAAAAAGCCCATCCATCATCATCTGCAACTATCTCAGTGGTATTTTTCACAAGCTTCACTATATTTTCAGGTATTCTGTTGTTCTTTGCCGATTTTTTCCTCGTTTTAGCAACGGGCTTTTCAACCTCTCCTGTCGAAGTAGGCACTTCCACCTGTTCATCTGGCTGTTCATCCTTTTGCAGCACTTCGATATAGATGAACTTGTCACAGGCAATAATAAAAGGCTCCGGCGTTTTTTTCTCACCGATTCCTATCACCTTCATTCCTGCCTCTCTAAGTCTTATAGCCAGCCTTGTGAAGTCACTATCGCTTGAGACTATACAAAATCCGTCAACCTTGTTTGAATAAAGTATATCCATTGCATCTATAATGAGGGCTGAATCACTTGAGTTTTTCCCTGTGGTATAACTGTATTGCTGTATTGGTGTTATAGCATTCTTAAGAAGGACCTTCTTCCATCCCGAGAGATTCGGACTAGTCCAGTCCCCATATATCCTCTTGAAAGTAGGCACACCGTAAATTGCTATTTCTTCCATCATTTCCGAAATCTTCTTTGACGGAACATTGTCAGCATCTATTAAAACCGCCAGTCTTAAATCATTTAGTCTTTGCATAAGCTCTCCCGTATTGAATATTATATTTGTTATATATGATTTAAGCGTCAAAAGTACATAGCTGAGTTTTTGAATGCAATATTTAGTATCTGGATGGTTCAACTGGATACTAAATATTGTATGAAAAATTACGAAACTTACTTTTGACTTTTAAATCTTATTATTATTATACTTTAAATTTGAACAAAATAAAACCTCCACATGGAATTGTGAAGGTAAAATTATTGTTATTTATCTTTCTTCTCTGAAATATGGAACACTTAGACCCTTTGGAGGGGCATTCAGCTTCGATTTCTTGGCTGAGCTTGCAGTAAGCACTATTATTGTAACAAGATATGGAAGCATGTTCAAAAGGCTCTGGGATATGTTCAGATGCTGAAGTCTGAAACCTATTATACTTAGACCTCCGAATAGAACTGCACCAAATATGGCCTTAAAAGGATTCCATCTTGCAAATATCACAAGTGCTATTGCAATCCAGCCTCTTCCTGCAGTTATATTATCCTGCCAGGTAGGTACATCAACTACAGAAAGATATGCTCCTCCAATTCCAGCAAATGCTCCTCCAATTAGGATATGGATATATTTGTAAAGAGTTACATTTAATCCTGCAGCATCTGCCGATGAAGGATTTTCTCCTACAGCCCTCAGATTAAGACCAAATCTTGTCTTATAGAGGTAAACACCTGTAAGAACCGCACAAAAAAGTCCAAAATATACATAAATATCTTGACTAAAAAGTGCCTGTCCTATTACAGGAATTTTCGATAAGATAGGAATTCTTAAAGGTTCAAATGCACTTATTATCTCAGCAGGCATCCTCTGTCCTATATAGTTTGTTCCAAGATAACTTGAAAGACCTGTACCGAAAATTGTAAGAGAAAGCCCCGATACAACCTGGTTGGCTCTTAATGATATTGTAAGGAATCCGTATACAAAGGCAGCCATTGCACCTGCAACTCCAGCTCCCAGGATTGCCATAAAAGGACTTGAGGTAGCCATACCAGCTCCAAATCCTGCCACTGCTCCTATAAGCATCATTCCTTCAACACCAAGGTTCAGGTTTCCTGCCTTTTCGGTTATAAGTTCACCAAGTGTTGCAAACAACAAAGGCGTTCCTGCAATTATCATCGCTGTTAAAAATCCATAACTCATGCAGCATCCTCCTTGTTGTGTTTTCTATTATTGAATACAAGCTTGTACTGAATAAAAAACTCACTTCCTATTACAAAGAAAAGAATCAAGCTTTGTATTATCTCTGCAGCAGATTGCGGAATCTGGAAAGCAGTCTGAATGAAACTTCCTCCCTTGGTCATAGCTGCAAAAAGTACGGACACTGGCACTATAAGTATAGGATTAAGTCCTGAAAGCCATGCCGTAATTATTGCCGTATAACCATATCCTGCAGACAACTGAGTGTTAAGAGTCTGGTTCACTGCAGAAGCCTGCATCATTCCTGCAATTCCACAAATACCTCCACTTACAATTATCGAAATCACGATAACCTTACTTACATTTATTCCCGAGTATCTAGCAGTATCCTTGCTCTCGCCCACAACTGCTATTTGATATCCCTGCTTTGTACTCTTCATAACAAATGTCATAAAGGCTACAAGTAATAGAACAAATATCCAGCCAACATGAACACCGAATATTTTAGGCATTATTGCATTGTCCGCAAAATTTGCAATCTTAGGGAATCCCATTGAATCGGGGTCCTTCCAGGGACCGTACTGGAGATAGGTTATCCACTGAAGAGCTATATAATTCATCATTAGGGTAACAATTGTTTCATTTGTATCGAATTTCACCTTCAATATAGCAGGTATCATAGCCCACAACCCACCACCTACAAATCCTGCTACCATCATCAAAAATAGAAGCAGTGGTTTGGGAAGTGTGGAAAAATTAAGCGCTACGTAACTGGCAAAGAGTGCTCCTGTCAAAATCTGACCCTCTGCACCAATATTCCAGAACTTCATCTTGAAGGCTATCATAATTCCCATTGAAGTAACTATCAAAGGTATTGATATAGTAATTGTATCCTTGATTCTGTATGCCGATCCAAAAGCTCCCTTTGCCATGGATACATAAACATCAACAGGATTGTGCCCAAGTAAAAATATAAAAAATGCAGAAACAATCAATGCTGACAATACTGCATATACTTTAATCAACGCGGACTGTTTAGGAGTTATACCCGCTCGTTTTATCATTCGCATAATACAACCTCCTCATTTCTTTTCTGTCCGGCCATCATAAGTCCAAGGTCTTCCTTTGTAACTTCGGAAGCCTTTACTATTCCCGTTATTTCACCGTTACAAAGAACCATGATTCTGTCGCAAAGCCTTAAAAGAACGTCCAAATCTTCACCAATAAACAATATTGCCACTTTCTTTTTCTTCTGTTCATTAACAAGGTCGTAGATTGTGTGTGAAGCTCCAATATCCAGTCCCCTTACAGCATATGCAGTTATTAGCACATGGGGATTTGTTTCAATTTCCCTTCCTATAAGAACTTTCTGAATATTTCCACCTGAAAGCTGCTTGACAGGATGGTTTATTCCCGGTGTTACAATATCCAGAGACTTTATCATATCTCTACATTTTTGAGCTACGGATTTTCTGTCAAGTATTATCTTATTCTGATTGTGCTGTTCCTTCAGCATGAAATTGTCAACCATGTCCATTGACGCAACCAACCCCATACCGAGTCTGTCTTCTGGAATGAAGCTCATGCTAATACCTTTGAAAATTATGTCCTGAGGTGTCTTTCCAACTATGTT
>JAUVAG010000294.1 GCA_030591825.1 Dethiosulfatibacter sp. | reverse complement strand
TATGAAAATAGAATAATAAATGGCGAATGACAATAATTTTATGATCATATTATTAAATTATTGATTTTATCTTTGTCACCATGAGGTCTATTGCTACGAGATTGTGGCCTCCCTCAGGAATGATGATATCTGCATATTTTTTTGTAGGCTCTATGAACTGTTCATGAGCCGGTCTTACAGTTTGCATATACTGGTTGAGTACGGAGTCTATGGACCGTCCCCTATCATTTATGTCTCTTATTATTCTTCTTACAAGTCTTATGTCGGAATCCGTGTCCACAAATATCTTAATGTCAAGAAGGTTCCTAAGTCGTTCGTCATAGAAGATAAGTATTCCCTCAAGGACTATTATATCCCTCGGTTCAACATTTATTGTCTCTTCTTTCCTGTTGTGTATTTCGTAGTCATAAACAGGCTTTTCTATATCCTTTCCCATTTCAAGGTCCTTAAGGTGCTCTATTAAAAGGTCGTTGTCAAAGGCAAAAGGATGGTCATAGTTTGTCTTGCATCTTTCTTCAAATGAAAGATTGCTCTGGTCCTTGTAGTATGAATCCTGTTCTATTACTGTGAGACTTTTGGAAGGAATTGCGGTTTTGATCTTTTTAACTACTGTTGTTTTTCCCGAGCCGCTTCCACCGGTTATTCCTATGAAAATTGGCTTCTTCATAATTAACTCCTTTTCTTCACTACCCGCCTCAAAATGTACCAGGGTTTCAATTCTATATCTATCTTTAGCTTAATGAGTTCCTGTGCATGAGGTGCAGATTCTATTTCCTCATCTTTACTATTATACATTTTTTCAACCTTGAAATCAAAGTGTCTTATGTCTGGTCCGAAAATTTCTATTTCGTCACCTACAGAAAACTTATTTCTCTGCTCAACAAGTGCAATACCATTTTCACTGTCGTATTCTTTAACCAAGCCAATAAAGTCATACTCTCTTATATATGAACTGGAAGTATAGAGCTGTCCGTCTTTTCTTGGATTTCCATAGTAAAAACCTGTAGTAAAGTCTCTGTGGGATGCTTTTTTTATTTCATCGTACCAGTATCCGTCAAATTCCTTTCCTTCAAGAATGTCATTCAGAGCGTTCTTGTATGACCTTACAACTGTAGCATTGTAATAAGAGCTTTTCATTCTTCCTTCTATTTTGAAGCTGTCGATTCCTGATTCAACAAGGTCCTTGATATTATTAATCATGCACAGGTCCTTTGAATTGAATATAAAGGTACCATTTTCATCTTCCATAACAGGAAAATATTCATTAGGTCTCTGTTCCTCTACAAGATTATATTTCCATCTACAGGGATGTGAGCAGTCTCCCAGGTTCGAATGCCTGTTGGTCATATAGCTGCTCAAAAGACATCTTCCAGAGTATGAAATGCACATTGCACCATGTACAAAGGTTTCCACTTCAAGGTCATCCTTCTTGTTTTCAATTATATTGTTTATTTCTTCAAAGGTAAGCTCTCTTGCAGGTACTATTCTCTTGACACCCATGTCGTACCAGAAGTTGGCAGTCATGTGGTTTGTAGTGTTTGCCTGGGTTGACAGGTGTATTTCCATTTCAGGAGAAACAGTCTTGACTACGGACATAACTCCAGGATCTGCAATTATCACAGCATCAACTCCTGCTTTTTCAAGGAATTTAACATATTCTTCCAAACCTTCAAAATGACTGTCATGTGCTATTATGTTTAGTGTTATATATGCTTTTACTCCACTGCTATGGCAGTATTTCACAGCTTCTTCTATATCATCATGGTTAAAATTCTTTGCTCCCGCCCTCAATCCGAATTGAGGTCCAGCAAAATACACTGCATCTGCACCGTATTCAACTGCCATCTTCAGTTTTTCAGGATTTCCTGCTGGTGCTAAAATTTCAGGTTTTCTCATAAAATACTCCTTTCTAATTATATCAGACTCATGAGAAAGTTCTAGTTCGAGGCGTGCTGAAAGACAGATACCAGAGCGTATACATTATACGTGAGGATTCTGACTTGAAGCAACAACGAAGAAATTGGGCTTTCTCATTTGTCTGATTCTTTCTTGAAGCTTATGGATACCCCGTCTCCCATTGGAAGAATTGATGTTTCCAGTGCTTCGTGTTCACTTATATATTTGAGGTATAACCTCATTTTTCTTACTATTGTTCTTTGTCTTCTAACTACAAGGTCGTCTGTAGCTATCATTCCCTTGTATAGAACATTGTCAGATACGATTAGTCCTCCGGGCTTAAGAAGATTCATGCATCTTGGAAGAAAATCCATATACTTGCTCTTGGCAGCATCAAGGAAAATCATATCGTATTCCCCTTCTATTGAATCAAGTACTAAAAGAGCGTCTCCTTCCATGATTTCAATGGGTGTAGGAGGATTATAAAGGTCAATGTTTGATTTGGCCTGATCAATGAACAGCTTTCTTCTTTCAACAGTAGTGATAAGTCCATCTTCAGAATCTATGATTTTAGACATCATAATGGAAGAATAACCCACTGCTGTACCCAGTTCAAGTATTCTTTTAGTTTTTGTCATTGTTATGAGAAGTTTTATTAGCTGTCCAACTTCCTTATGTACAATGGGTATTTTGTCCTTCTCACATTCAAGCCTGAATTTTGCCATTTCATCATCATTTTCAACTATGAGGCTTCTAAGATATTCAGGTATGTATCGTTTATTTATTAGTTCCATATTTTCACCTAGTCTATATATTTTCTCTTTGCATCAAGGAAGTCATCATAGTTGTCGGTGAAATAATGAAATCCATCCCCCTTTGCCAAAAAGAATAAATAATCCGTATCTTCAGGATTTAAGGATGCCTTAATCGATTCAAGTCCAGGAGAGTTTATAGGTCCCGGAGGCAGTCCTTTGTAAATATATGTATTGTATTCTGATTCTATTTCAAGGTCATCATAGGAAAGTCTCGGTTTTCTTTCTCCTAGAGCATACTGTATTGTAGCACAAGATTCAAGTTTCCAACCACGTTCAATCCTGTTGTGAAAAACTGAAGAAACCAAAGGTCTTTCTGAATCTTCCAGAGCTTCCCCTTCTATGATTG
>JAUVAG010000160.1 GCA_030591825.1 Dethiosulfatibacter sp. | reverse complement strand
TACGCTTGAGAAGCAGCTGAAAAAAATGTAGTGATTTTTGACCAAAAAGTAAAAGTGCTATAACCCCAGTAATATGAGTGGCTATAGCACTTTTTATATTAAATTTCGTTCTGAAGTCAGGTTATAGTATGCAGTTTTAGCTAATAAATAAGATTAAGAGGATGGTAATTATGAAATTTTGTTGGTGTACTTTACATGTTAAAAATTTGGAAAAATCAAGAAGGTTTTACGAAGATATAGTTGGATTGAAAGTTGATAGAACGGTTGATGCCGGTACAAGACAGATATTATTTATGGGCGAGGGAGAAACGCAGGTTGAGTTGGTCTACGAGCCTGAAAAAAGGAGAATTGATGTAGGAGAAGACATCAATCTTGGATTCCAGGTTGAATCCCTTGATGAAATGATGGCTTTTGTTGAAGAAAAAGGCATAAAAATTGAAGCCGGACCAATGCAGCCTAATCCCCATGTGAAATTTTTCTATGTAAAGGACCCCGATGGTCTTATGATACAGTTTGTTGAAACTATGAATTAAGCAGTTTTCTCATATTATCGCCATATTACCGTCACATAAATGGGTTATTATTAACTGTACAGCAAGGTTCACAGAAAGGAAACAGACAAAACAGCAGACAGCAGATGATGAATTCGGGAAATTGCATTTTGAACTAAAAACTGATATATTAGACAAAAAGAGAGAGATGTTATTGTTGGCATCTCTCTATTGTCATGGGGGTTGAAATCATGTATGATGTGAAGCTTTTAATTGTTGAAGATGATGATAGAATCAGGGAAATCCTGGTTAAGTATATGATAAATGAAAACTTTGAAATTGATGAAGCACCTGACGGCAGGAATGCAATGAAGCTTCTGGACGACAATAAGTATGACCTGGTTGTTCTGGATGTCATGCTTCCGGATATTGACGGATGGTCCATACTTAAGCATATAAGGGAAAAGGATAGGGAAATGCCCGTCATAATGCTTACGGCAAGGTCTGAGGAAGAGGATAGACTATTTGGATTTGAGCTGGGAGCTGACGACTATGTAACAAAGCCCTTCAGTGCAAAGGAACTTGTGGCTAGAGTTAAGGTTCAGTTGAAGAAAAGCCGCAGGTCGGTATTGGATTCCATGGTAGTTCTTGGAAATATTAAAATCAATACAGAATACAGGCAGGTTTATATTAATGACAAGGCGGTGGAACTCACTCCTATCGAATACAGCCTTCTTCAATATTTTGCTGATAACTTGAACATAGCTTTAACTAGGGATCAAATATTGAACAGCGTATGGGGATATGACTATTTCGGCGAGGAAAGGACAGTGGATACCCATGTTAAAAGGCTCAGGAAGAAGCTCCTTGATGAAGGTGACAAAATAAAAACAGTAAGAGGTCACGGTTATAGAATGGTGGTGGATTGATGAAATCTATAAGCTCAAAAGTACTACTATATTTTATATGTTTTGCACTGGTTATATTCCTTTTCATTGGAATAGGACTCAAGTTTATATTGCCTCAATATTATCTGGACAAGCAGATGGACAAGATATTTGAAGCTACAGGATATATAAAAACAAATTATGGTCTTATAACAGATGAGGATGCTGAACTCAAACTTGAAGGACTCAGGGAAGACATTGGAGGCAATCTCTATATCCTTGAAGAAACTGGAGAGCTAAAGGGATACGGATACGGCAAGAATAGGAGTCCCCAAAACAAGGGGACGCAGTTCGTGAAGGACGGAGACGTAACTGAATACCGCTATGAGAATAATTTGGGTATTGAAATATATGCCTTTGGAGTACAGCTCGACAGCTATTTTCTCGTATATGAAGTAAGTATCCAGTCCCTTGACAAGGCTGTTGATACAATGTTTGAATTTTCAACATATCTTTTGATAATAGCACTGATACTGTCTATTCTCATTGCACTGTTGCTAGCAAAGAGTATAACAAGTCCAATTAAGAAGCTTAATAAGCTTGCAATGGACATGAGGAAAAAGGATATCGACTCAAAAATTGTTGTCACCAGCAAGGATGAGCTTAATCAGTTGAACCAGTCCATAAACGGACTTTACGAGGAGCTGCTTTCAAATATATACAAGCTTGAATCGGAGCTTAAAAAGGAAAGAAACAGTGAGCTTTTGAAGAAAAAATTTCTTGCACGTGCTACCCATGAACTGAAGACTCCTATTTCAGTAATTCAAGGATATTCTGAACTTGTATATGATGGAATGTACAAGGATATAGAAGAACGTGATCACTATATTAAAAGCATTTATGATGAAACCAGAAGTATAAACCATATTATACATGACATCCTTGATTATTCAAAAATGGAAACAGGAAATTTCACTATTAATTTTTCATCTGTAGAACTCAATGTATATCTTGATTCAATTTTCAAAAGGTTTAAAGACATAGTTGAGAAGGATAGTATTGATTTTGAGTATCATATCAGTTTTGATGAATTTCTAAAGGACATTGATGGAGTTAGAATTGAACAGGTAATTAAAAATCTATTAATTAATGCAATGGAACACTCTAGTGGAAGGATTTCAGTTATGGCAGACAAGGTTGGAGATAGATTGAAACTTGAGATATTCAATTCGGGAAATAAAGTATTAGAGGAAGATCTTCCATATATATTTGATAGTTTTTATAAGAAAAAGGGTAAGAAGAAAGGTACGGGTCTTGGTCTTGCCATAGTGAAGGAAATAGTCCTCTTCCATAAGGGAGACTACAGGGTTGAAAATAAGGAAGAGGGAGTAAGTTTCATAGTTATATTATAACAAAAAAAGGATTGGATTGATTTCCAATCCTTTGATTTTTTGGCAAAAAAGTAAATTTGTAATATAATAAAAGAAGAGTAGTTTATCAGTTATATTTAAATTCTTATATTTGGGAGGTCCATAGATGATTTTTCTAAAGATAGTCGGTACAATACTTTTTATTATTTTTATTTATTTGTTTGTGATAATTTTCCTACCTGTGCTGAAAGTAAAGGCACAGCCTGTAAAGATGAAGAAGATTGCTAAAATATCTCCAGTCTGTAGAAAAGATATATCCTTTAAAGTGAAAGGTGATGCTCTAAAAGGATGGCTCTATAATCCTGTAAACACAGGTGTTAAAATTCCCTGCATAGTCATGAGTCACGGTTTTGGAGGTACTAAAGACATGGTTCTTGAAAACTATGCCTTGAAATTTGTTGAGAAAGGTTATGCTGTTTTGACTTACGACTACAGGTGCTACGGTGCCAGTGAAGGTCAGCCAAGACAGCTTTACTGCGGGAAATTTCAGCTTGAAGATTTAAGGGGAGCTGTGGAATTTGCAAGAACTGTGGATAGTGTAGATGAAGATAGGATAATTTTGTGGGGAACATCTGCAGCAGGAGGTTATGGAATTAATATCGCAGGAGAAGACCACAAAATTGCAGGAGTTATTTCTCAGTGTGCTGCACTGGACCACAAGGAAGACAGCAAGCTTTATATTGAAAGGGAAGGGTATGGATTCTTTTTTAAACTTTTCATGCATGGACAGAGAGACAAAGGACGATCAAGGTTCGAACTTTCTCCACATATGTTTCCGGCATATGGTAAGCCCGGTACAACGGCAATGATTACTGCTCCAGGAGCCTTTGAAGGTATTGAAAAGCTTGTGGAAGATTCAACGACATTCAAGAACGAGGCATGTGCAAGACTGAGTCTTATGCCTCATGCCGATGACCCGATAAAAAGTGCTGAGACAGTGAAGTGTCCAGTATTGTTTTTGACTTGCGAAAACGATGAGCTTGTTTCTTCCAAGTCTCATAAAAGAGCAGTGGAAATACTTGGCGATAAAGCTGTTGTCAAAGGTTATCCCATTGGACATTTTGACATTTATTTTGGAGAGTGGTTTGAAAAAGCAGTTAATGATCAGATTGAATTTATAAAAACGCTTATTTAGTTACAGTTAATAGAGAAATATTATATTGTATTGACCTGTATTAAAAATTCTTATGATAAAAAACCCTGGAATAATCATGATTAAAGTAGTATACTGGATAAACATTTTATCAATTAACATGCGTAAAGGAGTATTTAATGAGCGCAATAGACAAAAAGGAAATTAAAAGAAAAAGAATGATGGGATATTTTATAGATTCTGCAATAAATATCATTGATGAAGAAGGTATAGACAACTTAACTATAAGAAAGGTTGCAGACATGGCAGGCTACAACAGCGCCACAATATATAATTATTTTGAAAATCTGGATCATCTGGTGAGTTATGCAGCAATATCATATTTGAAGGAATATTATCTGACACTTGATGATTATATTAAGCAGGGCAAAGATTCATATGAGAGGTTCATACTTGTATGGAAAAAATTCTGCATACATTCATTCAAGAACCCAAAAATATATAAAACAATATTTTTTGCCAGAACCAAGCAGACATTCGCAGAAATATTCAACGACTATTTC
>JAUVAG010000305.1 GCA_030591825.1 Dethiosulfatibacter sp. | reverse complement strand
GGCATGACAGCACTTAATGACGCCATAGGAGTGACTATGGACCAGACGGATGTAAGGTATGCAAATACACCTACTGAAGATGTTCCTGACAAGGTTCTCTTCGTCATAATCACAGATGGCATGGAAAACTCAAGCAAGATATACAAAGTTTCCAAAATTGAAGAACGGATTAACATGCACAAGGAAAAACATGGATGGGATTTCATATTCCTGGCTGCCAATCAGGATGCAGTTCTATCCGGGGAAAGACTGGGAATTCACAGAGACTATTCCATCAACTTTGATTCAACCAGTGAAGGTATGGATTTCGCCTATAATGTTGTCTCTGAGGCATCCCATAGAGTTAGAGAAGGAAAGGATATCATGACTCTAAAGGAAGAGATGCTGAGGAAAAATAAGTACAAAAGATAGTATTTTATAACACTTTGAAGTCAATAAATATTATAAAATGGATAGATGATGCAATAACCTAAATATTGTAATTTATACTTTGTATACCAACAAAAAATGGTTCCAACGTTAAGCTTGGAACCATTTTTTGTGCCCTTTTAAATAGTTGATTAAGGAAATATCATTTCCCCAAACAAAATACCGCATATAGCGGTATCGATTTGATATCATCTGTTATACCAAAATTCTTTGCAGATATTCTTATACTGGTTCTAGGATTGTACTGTCTCAAATATTCCTTGAGGCTTCTTGAACGCTTGTTTGTTGAAGTCTTGACTTCCACTGGTATGATACTATCATCCTCTTGAAGGATAAAGTCAACTTCGTTATTCTTATTCTTCCAATAATAAAGTTCATGTCCTTTTGCTTTCAACTGCTGGGCCACGTAATTCTCTGCTATGGCTCCCTTGAAGAGGTTGTGTTCATTCTCCCTGGCAATTGTAATATATGGAATGTTTGTGAAAGTCATCAATAATCCTACATCACTGAAATATAGCTTGAAGCTCTTTTCTTCTTTATAAACAGATAATAGAATTTCTCCTCTAGTTATCATTGCGCATTCCATACTAACCTGACTCATATCAGCTATATATGAATTAACAATATTTCTGTGCACCTCTCGGTCAAAGGAAACTATGTCCCTGTCACACTGGTTGTATTCATTGATAGCTGCAGGCATCCCTCCTACATAGAGATAATGTTTGTTTATACAGTTCCATCAATCTCTCCGATAATTCTCTCTGGATTAAAGGAGCTTAAGTCAAAATATAGTCATTTTTGACTTTTTTTATCCGTTTTTTTAGTCAAATTTGACTTTTTTTCTATTTAGTGTTACTTTTTCAATTGCTATTTCTTTCTTTTCATTGAAAATTACCTTGTTTTCCTTCGGTGTCGATGGAACCGATTAACATTACGAATTCTTTAACTCATAGTTGTTTGACATGCACGCTTTCTTTTAATTCCAAGATTGGTGGCTCTGCCTAACCAGAATATTCATGTTCGAGTTGACGTACGTAATAAAGTACGCTATAATAATTATAAGAGGTGGTTTTATGATTAATACAAGTATCACCAATTTCAGGAAAAACATATACACTATACTTAGCCAAACCATTAAATTCAACGAACCCGTTAATATCAATACCAAAGACGGGAATGCAATTATTCTTAGTGAAGAAGACTATAATGGCTTAATTGAAACTTTATACTTATCAAACATGCCCAAAGTAAAGGAAAGTATTGTCGATGGACTCAATACATCTATTGAAGAATGTATCGAGGAAGATGAAGTAGAATGGTAAATGTATAAGGTTGTATTTACAAAGAAAGCTCAAAAGGATATAACAAAACTGAAATCAGAAGGACTTTCAAAAAAAGCCAAACAGTTAGTTGAGTTAATTAAAATAAATCCCTATGCAACACCACCTTCCTATGAAAAGCTTGTTGCTGATTTGAGTGGAGCATACTCAAGAAGGATTAATATTCAGCATCGTTTAGTATATAGTATAAACGAGGAAGAAAAAACAATAAAAATAATCAGAATGTGGACTCATTACGAATAATTATAAAATCGCACTGCAATAAATGCAATGCGATTTTTGTTTGGAACTTTTAAGCACTCACAGTATTTTATTTTCCCTTGGTAAGTCTGTATTTTTTTGGAGTTACTCCAGTTTCCTTTTTAAAGGATTTGGTGAAATAACTCTGGTTGGCATAGCCAACATCAAGAGCTATCCTGTTTATTTCATAGTCTGAAGTTTCGAGAAGTTCTATACTCTTGTTTATCCTAATTTTTCTTAGATAGTCCTTGAATTTCATATCCATCTCATTGTTGAAAAGATAGGATAAATAGTTGTAACTCATATTCAACTTTTCGGAAATTTCCCTTAGGCTGATATTTTCAGTATAGTTTTCATTGATGTATTTCTGGATTTTGTATATTACCATGTTGTTCTTGTGACTGGAGGTGTTTTTAATTTCATCAATCAATGATATTATAGAATCCTTCAGCCATAAATATATGTCTTCCCTGCTGTAAATCATATTTAATTTTCTCATGTATTCAAGATTAAGCTCTTCGATTCGCTTATACTCCATGTATTCTTCAAGCACAGACCTGGATATTAGATATATGGTCTGAGTAAAACGCTTCTTTATTCTCTCTATATTTGATCCTTCTTCTATATATGTCACGGTTATAAGCCTGTTTACTATCTCCTCACTTTCATTTGAGTTGCAGGAAGATACGGAGTTTATGAGCTTGTTTTCCAAATCAAAAATACTCTCATAATTGTGAGACATTTTCTGATACAATTCCACATTTTCATTAAGTTCTGATTGCAATATCTGCTTCTTACGGTTTACTATGAGGTCCTTTTTAGTTCTGATATTCATTACTGCAAACAATACTTCAGCATGACTGGTTAGTTCAATGGAATTAACCCTGTCCACCTCTCCACCTTCCACTGATTCATCAATTACCTTGGTGCCATCTTCATCTACAATGAAAGGTCCTATG
>JAUVAG010000123.1 GCA_030591825.1 Dethiosulfatibacter sp. | reverse complement strand
GGTTCAATTCACAAAATGGCTAATGTTGCTGGTATATCTGCAAATATGGATTTTTTGTCTGATGATATGGACAGGGTTAAAGATTTGATTTTCAATGTAAATTTTAACGGGATATGGAATACATGCAGAGCAGCCATACCTTATATGATTAGAAATGGAAAGGGAAGCATTGTCAACTATTCTTCTGTTACAGGTAATATTGTGTCTGATCCGGGCATGAGTGCTTATTCAGCTTCCAAAGGTGCAGTTTCAGGTCTGACAAAAGCTTTGGCCATGGAATTTGCTGATAGAAAAATCAGTGTTAATGCGATTCTACCTGGGTATATTTGGACGGACATGCTGGATAAATATAATCCTGATAACCCACAGATAATTATCGACAAACTCTCAAAGGGTATTCCAATGGGAAGATTGGGAAGTGTCAAGGATGCTGGTTGTTTAACTGTATTCTTATTATCTGATGAAGCTGAATATATTACAGGTCAGGAAATAGTAATGGATGGAGCTGCAACAATTGTTGAAACAAAAGAGATAATTAAAAAAGGCGAAAAAAAAATATAGAATTTAAGGAGGCAAATAAATGTTAGCAGTAGTTAAGGAGCACAAGGGAGAAGGTTTTACGGTAATGGATGTACCTGTTCCGAAAATTGGACCTGATGATGTTTTAATAAAGGTCAAGGCCGTAGGAATATGTGGATCCGACATGCCCATATTTTCGGGCGTAAGGGAAGTTCCTTTTCCAATGATTCCAGGGCATGAATTTTCTGGAACCATAGAAGAAACAGGCAGTAATGTTAAAAAATTCAAAATCGGCGACAGAGTTACACCTGGTTTGGTAATTAACTGTGGTGAATGCATTTACTGCAGACAGGGATATGAATCATTGTGCGAAAACATACTTGAAACAGGTATTCATGTCGATGGTGCATTTGCTGAATATGTAAAGGTTCCTGCCAAGACCGTTCATGTCTTGCCTGATACCATGACATATGAACAGGCTGCTTCCATAGACCCAATCGCTTCAGCTTACAGACCAGTTAAAAAGGCCAATATAGGTAGTGAAGATACGGTTCTTGTTTTTGGGCCAGGTCCAATAGGTATTTACACAGTGCAATGTGCCAAGGCAGAAGGTGCAAAAAAAATAA
The DNA here is from genome assembly GCA_030591825.1 of Dethiosulfatibacter sp. GTDB lineage: Bacteria > Bacillota > Clostridia > Tissierellales > Dethiosulfatibacteraceae > Dethiosulfatibacter. Next base: position 4,120 of record JAUVAG010000123.1, on the reverse strand, counting down.
TAATTGCAGGAGTAAACGGTGATGAGGAAAGACTTGAGCTTGCAAAAAAACTTGGCGCTGATTATGCAATTAATATAAGCGAAGTGGATATGATACAGGCTGTCAAAGATGTTAATGATGGATTGCTACCGGATATTGTTTTTGAGGCGTCAGGTCATCCAAGCTCGGTTCAGATGTGTCTGGACTCTATTAAAGCGAACGGGAAAATAGTATTCATAGGAATCCAGCATCAAAGTGTTGATTTGGAACTTGCTAAAATAGTAAGGCAGGAAATAAAGGTTGAAGGCAGCATTTGTTATACATGGAAGGATTACAAGGAATGCATAGACCTGGTGTCATTCGGCAGAGTGGATACTGATAATATGGTAACTCATAAGTTTGCTCTTAAGGATATTGGCAAGGGAATAGAAGTTATGAAAAACAGAGAAGCTGTAAAGGTGATACTTTACCCTTAGTATAATAAAATTGAATGAATCTAGTTTGGAGGTGCTTTATGAGTGAAAATATAGTTTATCCATATATACCTAATAGTGTGGATGAAATAAAAAATGAAATGATGAAAGAGATTGGCATTGAAAGTGTTGAAGAATTGTTTGAATCTATTCCTAAACATCTAAGAATTAATGGAAAATTGAATATCCCAGGTCCAATACTTTCGGAAATTGAATTAAAAAGACATGTAGAAAACAAGTTGAGAAAAAACATTTCTTGTGATGAATATACAAGCTTTTTGGGAGCTGGTTGCTATAATCATTATGTTCCGGCTATATGCGATGAAATTAACGGAAGAAGTGAATTCTTAACAGCATACTGTGGTGAGACATATGCCGATCATGGAAAATGCCAGGCGATTTTTGAATATACAAGCTTGATTGGAGAATTGCTGGATATGGATGTTGTGGGACTGGCCACCTATGATGGAGGACAGGCGGCAAATACAGCAATTAGAATGACAAACAGAATCACAGGCAGGAAGGAAATTCTGGTTTCGGAAAATATCAGCAAGTCGCTGATAATGCAGATTAAGGAATTCTGTGATTTCATGACTGTGAAATATGTCAAATATGATCGTAATACGGGTAATATGGACTTGAATGATCTTGAAGATAAAATTTCTAGTGAAACATCCTGTGTATTTATTGAAAATCCAACCTATCTGGGATCTATAGAGGATAGGGGAATGGAAATAGGCAGGATTGCACATGAATATGGTGCTGTATTTGTAGTTTCTGCAGATCCTTCATCCCTGGGAATATTAGAGACACCGGCATCATACGGTGCCGATGTGGTATGCGGAGAATTGCAGCCTCTTGGAATGCATATGGGTTATGGAAGCGGTCTTGGAGGTATAATAGCCTGCAGAAATGAAGAGAAATATATAATGAATTTACCTAATCATTATTACAGCCTGTATGAAAATGATAATGGAGAATTGGGATTTGCAAGATCCTTGAATGTTAGAACAAGTTATCAAAGCAGAGAGAATGCAGTTGAATATCTTGGCACAAATGTAGGCTTGTGGGCTATTACGGCAGCAGTATATCTGTCGTTAATGGGTCCTGAAGGGATGTATGACCTGGGTAAAAATATTGTTTATAAAAGCAATTATGCGAGAAAAGAATTGAACGGCATTGAAGGAATAACTGTATTGTTTGATGAGTGCAGACCCTTTAAGGAGTTTGTCGTGAATTTTGACAAATCAGGTAGGAAGGTAGAGGATATCAATGAGCTGTTGATGAAAGAAAAAGTATTTGGCGGCAAGAATTTGGTTGATGAATTTCCTCAGCTTGGACAGTCTGCACTATATTGTGTAACTGAAAAAACAACTAAGGAAGATGTGGACAATCTTGTCAGTGTCTTAAATAGTATTGTCAATAACTAACTGGAGGTGATATTTGATGACTAGTAAAGTAAGAAATTTTCATGAAGCTAAGTGGGATGAACCAATTATATTTGAATTAAGTGAAAAAGGACAACGAGGTATTTTGTTGCCTGAAATAGAGAAAGAATTGATTGAAGAGTTTGGAGATATGGAAAATTTAATTCCTCAAGGAATGATTAGAGGTAAAAAGCCGGAGTTGCCTGAAATAGCCCAGCCTCAGGTATTGAGACATTATTTGAGACTTTCTCAGGAAACTCTTGGTCAGGAGCTGAATATTGATATTGGACTTGGTACCTGTACCATGAAATATAGTCCAAAGATTCACGAACATTTTGTTAGGAATGCAAAGTTGTCTGAATTGCATCCTCTTCAGAATGCAAGTACTGCTCAGGGCATACTTGAAATCATGTATGAATTTGAACAGATCATGAAAGAAATATCCGGTATGGATGCATTCTCTTTTCAACCTGGAGGCGGAGGACAGGCGATTTATTCCAATGCTTCAATAATGAAAAAATATCATGAAGATAATGGTGAAGGCGAACAGAGAAAGGAAATAATAACAACACTTTTGTCACATCCTTTAAATGCTGCCGCACCACATACAAAGGGATTTAAGGTTATAAATCTCATACCAAATGAAACTGGCTATCCAAGCATTGATGATCTGAAAGCTGTAGTGTCGGAAAAAACAGCTGGAATATTCATAACTAATCCTGAAGATACTGGTATTTACAATCCTATAGTCAAGGAATTTGTAGATATTATACATGAAGCTGGAGGATTGTGTGTTTATGACATGGCAGACTATAATGGATTATTCGGAATAGCAAGAGCCAAGGAGGCTGGCCTTGACATGTGTCATTTTAATCTTCACAAGGCTTTTTCATCTCCTCATGGTTCAATGGGACCATGCTGCGGAGCACAGGGAGTGAGCGAGTCACTGGCCAAGTATTTACCTGTTCCAAAGGTTGATTTTGACGGTGATAAGTACTTTTTAGACTATAATATGCCTTATTCCATAGGCAAGATAAGAAAGTTCTACGGGGTTGCTGCAGTTGTATTGAGAGCTTATTCATGGGTGATTACCTTGGGTGCAGACGGATTGAGAAAAGTTGCTGAAACATCAGTGATCAACAACAACTATTTAATAAAAAGGATGTTGAGTGATGTGAAGGGAATCAGTGTTCCCTGGGGAGAAAAGGATGGCTTCAGGACTGAGCAGGTTAGATTCAGCTGGGAGCAATTGACAAAAGATACAGGAGTTACAACTGATGATATTGATCGCAGAGGAACGGATTACGGGCTTCAATGTTATTTCCAGAGTCATCATCCAGTGATTATTCCTGAACCTTTTACACCAGAACCTAATGAAACCTATTCGAAGCAAGAGCTTGACGAGTATGTAGCCATATTCAAAAAAATATCCGAAGAAGCTTATGAAACTCCTGAATTGGTGAAAAATGCTCCTCACAATGCTCCGATTTCTAAAATTGAGGCTGAGCCCATAACAGACCCTGATGATTTGATTTTAACATGGAGGGTATACAAGAAAAAGAAAAAGATGCTTCAAAATGTTTAAAATCGGCCTGATTGTAAATCCTATTGCAGGAATGGGAGGCAAGGTCGGATTGAAGGGGACGGACGGCAAGGCTGTTTTGACTAAAGCACTGGAGATGGGGGCGAAGAAGGAAAGCCCCCTGAAAACAGTAAAGGCGCTTAAGTGCTTGGCCGGTATAGGAAGTAATCTGTCAATTGTTACATATTCTGGAGATATGGGAGAAAGCGAATGCTTAAAAGCAGGGCTTTCTCCTGTTGTTATAGGCGAATCAGGCAATACAACTACTCCTGAGGATACGGAAAGAGCTGTAGAAAAGATGATGGACCAGGGAGTGGATCTTATATTGTTTTCAGGCGGTGATGGTACTGCAAGAAACATATATAATATTGTTAAAGATAATATTCCTGTTATTGGCATACCCTGCGGTGTAAAGATACATTCTGCTGTTTTTGCAAAGAATCCTGTTGATGCTGGAATGCTGGTGATGAATATATATAATAATACTGCCGTCAATTGTGTTGAAAGAGAAGTAATGGATATTGATGAAGAATCCTTGAGGAATGACAAGGTTAAAGCAAGATTATATGGATATATGAAAGTGCCATACAATAAAAAATATATACAGAATTTGAAATCAGGTGGAATGGTTAATGATGATCATAATCTGTCATGTATTG
>JAUVAG010000247.1 GCA_030591825.1 Dethiosulfatibacter sp. | reverse complement strand
CATCCGGCATAGTAGCTGAAAACAACAATGTTACCCTGTCCTTTGGAAGCCTTTTGATTATGCTTTCAACCTGATCTATGAATCCCATATCAAGCATTCTGTCTGCTTCATCAAGTACCAGAAATTTGATGTTCTTTGTATTGAGTGTTTTTCTTTGTATATGATCAAATACACGTCCCGGAGTTCCAGACACTATAGAAGCACCATTCTTCAGCGCCCCTATTTCAACATTTATACTGTGCTGCCCATAAACTGGTGTAGTCTTTAGATCATTGTTTTTTGACATCTGGCTTATGTCATGATCAACCTGTACAATAAGTTCACGGGTAGGAGCAAGTATGAGGCACTGAGGATCCTTTATTTCAGGATTAACCAACTGAATTATCGGTATTCCAAATGCTCCAGTCTTTCCACTTCCCGTCTTTGACATTACTATCAAATCTTTCTTTTGCAATACATGTGGTATTGCTTCACTTTGAACCTCTGTGGGTTCCAAAAATTCCATCTTTTCAATAGCCTTAATTATTGAAGGCGATATGCCTAAATCACTAAATGTTTTTCCCATAATTCCTTCTTTCATATTTCTTCGCTCTATTATTATCACTACACTGTACCATTATATGGACTTACAGTCAAATTTCTTTTATTTTTCTTCCAATATTTCTTTCTGATTTTTTTTAGTTAAGGAGTTAAAAACTGTTTCATATGAATTGTCAATGAGTTTTAAAATCATCTCATCAGGCACATCTCTGTCGAAAATCACCGTGCTCCAGTGACGTTTGTTCATATGATAGGCTGGTATTATTCCCTCATACTGCTGTCTAAGTTCAAGATTTAAATCAGGGTTACATTTAAGATTCAAACCCTTGTCTCCCTGTCTGTCATAAACAAGCCCAAACATCTTGCTTCCCACCTTAAATACGAGAGTTGTTTCATCGAAGGGATAGGTTTCTCTAGCACCCTTTTTTGACAAGCAGTATTCTATAGCTCTTTTAACATTCATAAGTTCCTCCATATATCAACTGTGATCTTCTATTCATATCAATGTGGTTTCGGAATATTATTAATAGTCCCTTCTTTTTTACTTCTCGTAATGAATTGCTTCCTTTGGACAGATTTTTGTACATGCCTGGCACTGATGACATAGAGATGTAGTTATAAATGCTTTCTTACTGCCATCATCTACTTTTATAGCTTTGGAAGGACAAACACCCTCGCATAGCTTACACCCTATGCATTTGTCCTGGTCAACTTTTGTTGAAGTTTTTGCAAATCCTCCTGTTACACCCAGCAAAGCTCCAAAAGGACATATGTGATTGTGGAAGACCCATTGTTCATATCTCATTGTAATAATTATCGAAACAACTAGCAACACAAGCAAAATCGGAACATTCTTATGCAACACTTTTTTTGACATGATCATTGTCAATACCATGATAACTAGAATTACCCAAGGCAATACCTTGCTTTGCAGAAACTTAGGTACATTCTTAGTCTGCCATCCTGATTTTTGAGCAATACTTTCCGTCACACCCATTACTGTATTCATTGGACATATATAGCCACAGTAGAACCTGCCAAAGAAAAGTGCAGACACTAAACTAACTGCAAACAATCCAAGCCAAAGCATCATATTACCCTTTAAAACAACTGCAAAAAACAAAATTAAAAATAATATTTGAACAAGTTTTCGTACTTTACTCATTTCCAATCTCCTCTCTTCAAGAAAAATCCCACCTCTAAAAATGGTACTTATATTTTCCTTTTATGTTTGTTAAAACAATTATATAACAATACCAAAAACAAAGGCGTTACCGAGGTTACATATAAGGAAATTTTATGATTGGTTTTTTATCTCAATTAAATGATTATACCCTTTTCAAAACAATTCCAGTAGATTTTATCTTCTTGGCACTTACCTATTCTATTATATTTTCAGGGATAAATTAAAAAGTAACCAGTTCAATAATTGAACTAGTTACTTTTCATAACCAAGCTGTACAGGTTCAGCTGGTGTTTCTGTAGCTGATGATTCAGCAGGTTCCTCAGGAGCTCCGTTTGAGTTGCATACCTTTTTTCATGTGTTTCCTCCATATACATAGATTTTAAAGTTTTGTTTTTTACAAGCTCTTCAATCAGCAATAATCCCAAACAACAAACACAAGGCATAGGACATTTCCCAAAATTTGCTACAATTTGTAGTATAGCCCTTCAAAAAATGAAAAACTGCAAAGTTTTCACACTTTGCAGTCATATTAATATCATATTCTATTATAAAATTTATAAAGCTTTACCAAACATTTCAATTACCTGTTCCAAAGTTGCAAGTCTTGGATTTGTCAACTGACATGCATCTAGCTTTGCATTGGTAGCCATAACTTCAAAATCTTCTTCCTTGACTCCAAGTTCAGCAAGTCCGGTAGGTATTCCAATTGAAACCGATAGCACCTTTATTGCGTTGATAGCTTCTTTTGCAGCTTCAACTGTAGACAAGCCATCAATATTCACACCCATTGCAACAGCAATATCCTTAAATCTTTCCGTATTTCCTATAATATTAAACTCAGATACTACAGGCAGCAATATAGCGTTGCAAACACCGTGCGGAAGATTATAAAATCCTCCAAGCTGATGCGCCATAGCATGTACATAACCCAAAGATGCATTATTAAATGCCATTCCCCCTAAAAACTGCGCATAAGCCATTTTCTCCCTGGCCACCATGTTCGTTCCATTGGCAACTGCCATAGGCAAGTATTCTGCAATGAGTTTGATTGACATCAAGGCTGCTGAATCAGTCAATGGATTTGCAGCTGTAGACACATATGCCTCAATAGAATGTGTAAGCGCATCCATTCCAGTCGCTGCTGTCAAACTAGAAGGCATTCCAACCATTAACTCAGGGTCATTTATTGAAACCGAAGGAGTTACTCTCCAGTCAACTATTGCCATTTTGACCTTTCTTTTTGAATCAGTTATTATACAGAATCTTGTCATTTCAGATGCTGTACCAGCAGTGGTATTTACAGAAACAAGTGGAACCATCTCGTTCTCTGACTTGTCAACACCTTCAAAGTCCTGGATTTTACCTCCATTTGAGGCAACCAGTCCAATTCCCTTTGCACAATCATGCGATGAACCTCCACCTAAAGATACAATAGAATCACATTTTTCCTTTTTCCATACTTTCATACCCGCCAATACATTTTTATCTGTAGGATTTGGTTCAGATCCTCCAAATAAAACTACTTCAAGTCCTGCTTCCTTAAGAATTACCTCAACTTGACTTGCCATACCAAGTTTAACCAGCATTGCATCCGTAACAAGCAAAACCCTTTTTCCTCCAAGCCCTGCTACCTTACTACCCAGTTCATTTACACTTCCTGCACCTATTAGATTTACCGTTGGTATGAAATATCCGTTTACTGACATATGATTCCTCCTATATTTATATATTTAATATAAATAGTATATTGCTTTCATAAAGAGAAGTCAACCGATATAATGTATAAATATAAATAATCAAATTCTGCAAT
>JAUVAG010000208.1 GCA_030591825.1 Dethiosulfatibacter sp. | reverse complement strand
ATGAAGGTTGTGGCCAAGATTGAAACTCCCAGGGGGAAGATCATTAAGACCAGCAATGGTGATGCCATACTTGAGTGGAATCCTAATTTCCAGAACAAATGGCAGGGAAGATATTCCAGGGCTCAGATGTTTGTTGATAGTGAAGTTTTAAGACTAAGTGAACCCTATGTTCCCTTTCAGAGCGGGATGCTTGCTAAAAGTGGAATACTGGGAACACTGGTTGGAAGTGGAGAGGTTGTTTGGAATGCTCCTTATTCAAAGTATTTATACTATGGAAAGGTTATGGTAGGACGTGCACCCAAAACGCTCACTGACAAGGATTTGACATACCACGGGGCACCTAAAAGGGGTGCGTTTTGGTTTGAAAGAATGAAGAAGGACCACGGCAAGAAGATACTTAAGGGTGCTGCCAAACTAGCAGGGGGTAAATGATGAGCTTAATTAAATCGCTGCAGGATTTCCTGAAGACATACGACAACATGGAGCTTAGAGAGATCCAGAGGCTTATGACGGATACACCATTAAAAGATGCTTCAAGCTATGCCATAGCTCCAACGGGAAACAGCAAGATAGTTGTTGATATTGTAGGCAACAAAACATATCAAAATAATTATGTGTTTTATGCAAAGGAAGCTGCAGCGGACGAGGTGGACAGGCAGGATAATTATGACTTCCTGGAAGATTTCTCAGACTGGATTGAAGAACAGAATGACAATGGGAATTTTCCGGAGTTGCCAGACAAATATGAAGTTGAAGAATTAGAGGTATCAAATATAATGCTATTTGATATTGAGGAAGACGGGACCGGTATCTACCAGGTCCAGATACAAATGATTTTTACTAAGATGAAAGGATGATATTATGGGAAAACATAAAAGGTCGCTGTTTGCGATATTTTTAAATACCAATACCAGTGCTTCTCCAGTATGGAATCTGATGGGCAACGGTATTACATCTCAAACTGTCAATTACAACCCTCAGACATCGGAGGAAAACTACATCCACCAGGATAGTGGTACCACTGATGTTGAGAGTTACAAGCCTACGATTCCTACTCCACAGACAGCAATGTCAGGGGATTCGGTTTTTGCTTTTGTTGATAATTTGAGAAAGAACAGAGCAGTTCTTGAGGATGCCAGGGCAGATGTTGTTTTGGTTAATCTGTACGAAACTGCAGTTTCTGGAGCATATCCAGCGGAGAAGAGCGAGTGCTCCATCCAGGTTGATGATTATGGTGGAGAGGGAGGTTCAAGCCTTGCTATAAACTATACAGTCAACCTGATAGGGGATCCTGTAGAAGGAATGTTCAATCCTACTACAAAGGTCTTTACAGCTGACAGCAATCCAGAGCAGCTTGTGACATTTAGTGTTATTGGTACTGCCAGTGCTAGACTTTCTGGTGCTCAGGTAGTTATTAATGGTACCAGCGTTGATACTGATGCAAATGGTATTGCAGATATTCAGCTTGCTGATGGTACTTATGACTACACTGTCATTATGGATGGTTACACAAACGAGACAGGATCAGTTACAGTCAGCGGTGCTGCTAAGTTTGAAGCAGTAAGCATGACAGCAGTTTAATAATTGAGGGCTTTATCTTTGGATAGAGTCCTTTATTTTTGGAGGAAAGAAATGAATATTAATATAAATACTGGGGATGTTAGACTCACAGTTAATGATGATGAAAGCAGAGTTATAAAATTTAATCCAAATGATTTGGCGTTCATTGAAAGATTCTATGGTTTCGTGATTGAATTTGAAGATATTGAGAATGAGTATAATGATAAGAAGAAAAAGCTTCAGGAAGTCACAGAAGTGGATGATATGGGACTTCCTGTCAATATGCAGGATCATATAAACCTTATGAAAGATACAGGTGAAATGCTGAAAGGTAAGATTGATGATGTGTTTGGCGAGGGAACAAGTAAGGCTGCCTTTGGTGATGCAAATACCTTTGATATGTTTGAGCAGTTTATTGATGGAATAACACCATACATCCAGAAGTCACGTGAAGGCAAGATCAAGAAGTACACTTCACCTGCAGGTGTTAATAAAAGGAATGTAATGAAATGATCCTGATTGAGGGATTGCCTGATGCAATCTACATTGAAGAGGAGATATTTGACATCAATGCTGATTATCAAACCAGTCTGAAGATAATAACTGCTTTTGAGGATAATGAGCTTACTCAACATGAGAAATGCATGGTGTTGGTTCAGCTACCCTATAAGGAACAACCTGAAGACATGAAAGAGGCAGTCCTGCAGGGCATTAAATTTCTTGATTGTGGAGAGGATAGTGGTGAAGGTCAGGCTCAGGAAGAAGTTACCAGGAAGTATTCATTTAAACAGGATGACAGGTATATATTTGCTGCAGTGGACAAGGTCTTGAATGGAAGGTTGAGCAGTGGAGAGTTTGTCCACTGGTGGGAATTTGTAATGGCTTTTATGGAGCTTCCTGAAAAGTGCATGATGAGTCGGTTGATTTATTTGAGGACACAGAAGGCCAAAGGCAAGCTATCAAAAGAAGAAAAGGAACTGTATTTGAGCATGAAGGATATTGTGGATCTTCAGGATGAGTTTTCATCTGAAGAACAGAAAGAGATTGATGAGTTTATGAGGCTCCTGAAAGGAGGGAGTTAATGACAGCAGGATATGATGGAAGTATAAAGATCAATACAAAGCTGAATACAAAGGGGTTCAACTCTGGAATAAAACAAATGGACAAGGGATTAAGTGGATTGTCTGCATCTTTGAAGGGCACTGCAATTATTACTATTTTAGTACTCGTTGCCAGGAAGATAAAGGACATAGGGGATGTTTCAATAGAAGCAGCAATGAAGTTGAATAATGCAATGGTAGGTCTGAAGAGTATTGTGGAAGGTCAAGGGGGAAGTTTTTCCAAGGCCAATAAATTCATCAAGGAATTCATTTCTGATGGATTGGTTCCAGCGACTGATGCGGTTACGGCATATAAGAACTTGGCCATGCGTGGGTACAGTACAGAGCAGATTGAGAAGACTATGATCTCTCTTAAAAATGCTTCAGCCTTTGGTCGTAGTGCGGCATTGTCTATGGGAGAGGCTGTTAGAAGTGCAACAGAAGGTTTGAGAAATGAAAATTCAATCCTTGTTGACAACTCTGGTGTTACTAAGAATGTTTCTATGATGTGGAAAGACTATGCAAAGAGCATTGGTGTTGGAGTTAATAGTCTGACCAAGCAACAGAAGATACAGGCAGAAGTAAATGGAATAATGGAAGAGACAAGGTTCCAGACTGGTGATGCTGCTAAGATCGCTGACAACTATTCAGGTCAGGTAATGAAACTTGGCTTTAACTTCAACAATCTAAAGATAGCAATTGGTAATGCCTTGATTCCAATGGCAAGAGCTGTTTTGCCCAGTATTAATGCTATTATCAGTGCTTTGACCAGGCTTGCAAATATATTTGCACAGGTATCTACAGCCATTTTTGGAAGACTTGCTGATGATCAGGAAAAGATGGCCGACTCAGGCAATGCTGCAGCTGAAGCTCAGACAGATCTTGCTGATGCAACAACTGAAGCTGGTAAGGCTGCAAAGAAGGCATTGTCCAGTTTTGATGAATTGAATATATTAACTGAAGGTACAGCTGACAGTGCTGGAAGCATTGCTGATGATTTGGATCTAAATATTCCAGAAGTAGAAACTGTTGGTGGAGAATTATTTGGTGGTATGACAGTAAATCCTGCTATTAAGAAATTCTTTGATGAGATTAAGGAAGATGTTTCACCTTATATGGATAAGTTGAGAAAATCTGTCAGTAGATTATCTGAAAGCTTTAGTCGGTTCATGAATTCTCCGGGAGTTCAGTTCATCCTTGGATGGCTTAAGAAATTATTGAGATTCCTTATAATAGAAGCATGGTCATCATCAATAACAGGTCTTTGTGGCTTACTGGATATTTTAAGTGGTGGTTTTGAT
>JAUVAG010000207.1 GCA_030591825.1 Dethiosulfatibacter sp. | reverse complement strand
GTACCGCAAGCAGTTGCGTCATCAACATCAGAAACATCATACCAATACAAATTTGAAAAAGTTCCACTATAAACATATCCTACAAGTCCTCCAACATGCTGTGTTCCTTTCACTGCACCTGTAGCAAATGAATTATCAACACTTCCTTCATCACTAGTTCCTACAAGTCCTCCAACAGTTATAGTTGCTGTTACTGTACCTGTAGCAAATGAATTATCAACACTTCCCTTATTAAATCCTACAAGTCCTCCAATAGAACCTCTTTCAGTATCTGTTCCTTCCACTGCGCCTGCAGCATATGAATTTATGACATAACCATCCAGAGCATGATTACCTATAAGTCCTCCAACCTTGTATTCTCCTGTTACTGTACCTTCAGCATATGAAATACCAACAATTCCACTATTAAATCCTACAAGTCCTCCAACATCACTATCTCCTAATACTGTACCTTCAGCAGAAAAAGCATTGTATTACCCTACCCCCGTAGGGTATAATGAGTCAAGAAAACAAAGAGACTTAGTTCTCTACTAATAGGAGGCAACACAATGAAAGACATAAAAGTATATTCAAGCAGCACATGCCCATATTGCACAATGATGAAGGATTATTTGAAATCAAAGAATGTGGATTTCATAGAAAAGAATGTATCAACTGATGCAGATGCAAGAAAAGAGTTGATGTCCATGGGTCATATGGGCGTACCGGTTACTCTTATAGATGGAACTGAAATAGTTGGCTATGACACTAATAAAGTGGATGCACTTTTGGACTAACCCTCCAAATTCATATAATAAACACCCCTCCAAATAATATATTCAGAAAAACCCCTGTTCCCCAGGGGTTTTTCAATGTTCAAACTTAAAGAACCGCCCAAAAATACAAAAAGAACCGTCCCTTTTGTACTTTTGGGCGGTTCTTTCTATACACTATACCAGTTTTCTGTCTACTATCTGGTTTACTACGAAGGTTGCTACATGGTTTGCGAATGATCCAGGTCCGAAGCCTGCATCATATCCCAGTTCCTGTGCAATCTCGTGGGATAGTCTTGGACCACCGCAGATAAGAACTACCTTGTCCCTTATTCCTTCTGCTTCCATAAGCTCTACAAGCTGTGTAAGGTTTGGAATATGAACGTCCTTTTGTGTTACAACCTGTGAAACAAGTATTGCATCAGCTTTAAGCTCTATTGCCTTTGCAACCAGGTCTTCGTTTGGCACCTGGCTTCCCAGGTTTATTGCTTCGACTCCCTTGTATCTCTCAAGTCCGTAATGACCATCAAATCCCTTCATGTTCATTATGGCATCTATTCCAACTGTATGTGCATCAGATCCTGTACATGCTCCGATGATTACTACGTCTCTTTTTATGTTTTCTTTTATATAGTCTTCAACACCATACTTGTCCATGAATTCAACGTCAACCTTAGGTACTTCTATTGCAGTATAGTCAACTGTATGGTTTACATTTCCATACATTGTGAAAAAGGTATATCCTACTCCCAAGTCACTTGAATAAACAACGCTTGGCTCTGAAAATCCCATCTTTCTGGCAAGCTGCTTTGCTGCTTCATCGGCTTCATCACCGTAGGGTATTGGAAGTGTAAAGCTTAGCTGCATCTTTCCGTCATTAAGTGTATCACCATATGGTTTTACCTTTGTTAAATCTATATCGTCTTTAGTTATTTCCATTATTTTTGCAGACATTCTTTTTCACCTCCAAGCATTAAAGCTATGAACGGATTAATATATCCATCGGATTTTTCTACAACTCCATCAAGACCTTTTCCGCCGTCAAATGGTCTCTTGACTCCGCCGAACTTGCCCTGCTGGATTGTCGAGAAGATTCCTTCTTTTTCTATATCCTTAAGCATTACTTCTGCATCTTTAAGTACAGACTGTGCTCTTTGCTGAATCATTCCATCTTCCTTGAACTCTATTTCAGAGCCAAGATCTCTTGCATTATTGAATACATACTTTGCATTTTCTATTGAAAGCATTCTATCCTGTAAAAATGGTGTATGGATTGCTTCAGTAAGCATTCCAAGAAGCTGTATTCCCTGTCCCGTCCAAATGGATATCATGTTGAAAAGTGTATCCTGAACATGTCCCTTGAATATGTTTCCAGTCTTGAACTTTGTAGGAGGCATGTATTTTAGTGGAGCATTTGGGAATATTTCCCTTGTCATCTGAGCCTGTGCGAGCTCCAATAAGAATCCATTTTCAATCTTTGGATTCATTTCGAATGCATGTCCAAGTCCCATTTGTTCTTCAGGTATTCCTGCAAGAAGTGCATATTGCTCGTTTATGAACTGTGAAGCAAGTACTGTATGTGCTTCTTCAACTGCATCGGAAGTGGTCAGGTAGTTGTCTTCGCCTGTATTTATGATTATTCCTGCAAATCCGTTTATTATCCTTGAAAAATACTGGTCAACTAGTGTTCGTTGCATGTTTATGTCCCTGAAAAGTATTCCGTAAAGTGCGTCGTTAAGCATTACGTCAAGTCTTTCAAGTGCTCCCATTGCTGCAATTTCCGGCATACATAGTCCTGAACAGTAGTTGCAGAGTCTTATATATTTCCCTACTTCTTCTCCAACCTCGTCAAGGGCCTTTCTCATAAGCCTGAAGTTTTCCTGTGTTGCATATGTTCCACCGAATCCCTCTGTTGTAGGTCCGTATGGTACATAGTCAAGAAGACTCTGTGCAGTAGTTCTTATAACTGCAACAATGTCTGCTCCCTGTCTTCCTGCAGCCTGTGCCTGAGTGATGTCTTCGTAGATGTTTCCAGTTGCAACTATTACATATAGATAAGGCTTTGGTCCTTCTCCTATGGTGTCAATATATTCCTGTCTTTTGTCTCTGTTACCACGTATTGTATCAGTAGTTTCCTTTGCAATCCCATTGACCTTTGCAAATATTTCATCATTGTCCGCTATAGGAAGTTTTGTTATATCTATTTCTCCAGAGTTGATCTTTTCCGCTATCTCCTGTGGATTGAGACCTGTGTTGACCATTGCATTTCCTATCCAGAATGCAGCGCCCTGTGCAAGTCCTCCGCCTTCCTTTATATTGTCAACCAATACGTTTGGAAGAGGCTTTTCTATTTCGTCAACTCCATCGACTCCAAGGAGTCTGGCAACGGTTCTTTCCACTGTAACAGTGGTATGTCTGTCTATGAATCCTTGAGTTTCCGAAGCTATATTTTTCGCCGCATTTCTTGCGCTGCTTATTGCTTCAGGATTTAAATTTAATTTACTTTTCAACAATATCACTTCCTTTTAAAATTTCTTTGGCGGAATTTAGTACTTCCTCCTGCAGTCCCATGAGCTCTGCAATATTTATTGCATCCCTTGGAACCTGGCTGATGCTGTCTGCCGATATCAGCCTGTAATCCATGTTTTCACCTATTATATCCATTCCCTTTTCAGGGTTTTCTGTCAAATTCTTTCTTATATCTTCCATGTCTGTATCCCTAAGTCCTGCAACCTGGAGTTTTTGCACTTCATCACCTGATGCACCGTCAAAATGTGTAGTAATGACAGATAATGAATTTTTGTCTGCCAGGTAGCTTATAATGCTTTTGGTTATGGCATATCCTTCAACTGGATTGGTACCTCCCGCCAGCTCGTCTATGAGAATAAGACATCTTTCATCGGCCCTTTCAAGGGCTCTTTTAATATTGCATATCTCCGCTCCAAAGGTGCTCAGTCCTTTCTCAACAGACTGTTCATCCCCTATGGATATGAAGATATTTTCCGAAAGACCTATGGTGCAGTCTTTACATGGTACATGAAGTCCGAGGGCCGCTGCTGCAGCCGTCAGGCCAATCATTTTAAGACTTACAGTCTTTCCACCCATGTTTGCTCCCGTTATGCAGGTTGCCGGCCTGTCCAGGTTTATGGATACAGGTACATAGGATTTGCCATTTTTTGTTAATGCCTCTGCTGTTTTAAGGTGACGCCCTTCATTTATTTT
>JAUVAG010000051.1 GCA_030591825.1 Dethiosulfatibacter sp. | reverse complement strand
TTGTACTCATGTCTTCTGGATCTCAATTCTCCAGACAGAGCCTCATATTTTTTAAGGTATTCGATTTGGTTTTTGTACTCCTTCTCAACTGCTACAAACCTTGCCTTCTCTTTCGTTATTTCAATTATTTTCCGCACAACAAAAAGCATCAGTATGCTTATCCCCGCCATTATTACGGCTATTCCCATTATATACGTTATATGGACCTCTAGCTCAGGATATTTAGCATATATGCCAGTTGCCATAAAAAAAACGCTGAGGCTTAACATCATAATCATGAGAGTAAGTATGCTGTATCTTTCCATGGTAAATTTTCTAATTCCGGTCATTTTTGAGAAATATATTAGTATATACAATATGATTATTTTTGAGGACAGAGTTCCCAGAATTCTGTATTCGTTGCTCTGGAGTAGAATATTTTCTATATTGAAAATTCTTGTTATTGAAATTGTTACAAGGAATTCAACAGCTGCCACAATCATAAAAAACAGAAAAACGGACACCAAATATCTTGATCCATTCAGATGAAAAAAGTATCTGCATAAAAGATATGACGACAGCACCAGGGCAGCAAGTACTATCCAGTGGCTGTTACCGACCGTGATGTTAAGCCATCTCATGGCAAGGCTCTGAAAGAGTACGGCAATGGCGATATACATAAATTTAGTTCCCGCCTTTCTTTCAAACAATGCATTGCAAATTATATAGATACTCCCCGTATCTACAATATTCCCGAACATTTCAACCAGTCCGTATATCATCTCTTTCCCCTCTCCTTAATTTTCGATATTTCCTTTAATACATTTTCCCTATACAGGTCTCCAATGGGTATCTCTTTACTGTATCCGGCCAGAGTCAAGTAGTCCCCTTTCTTGTTAATTATCTTTTTCTTGTTTATTATATAGCTTTTGTGACACCTCAGAAAAAAATCCATGTCAATCTCTCTCTCTACTTTTCTAAAGCTGCCTCTCAATTTAAAATAGTTGTTTCCCAATATTATTATCAAATCGTTCTTATCTTTCCCTATAAATACTATGTCATTGTATGGGATGGAAGTCATGCTATTGTCTTTTATTACGTTATAGAATTTTTCAGAATCCGGATCTTTTCTTCCTTTTATAATATCTGTGGCCTTGTCCATAACCTGCCTAAACCTTCTGTCATTAATAGGTTTCATGATATAATTGAAGGCAAACTGTTTAAAAGCTTCACTCATATAATCCGGATAACTTGTCACGAAAACAATCAAGGCATCGTCATTTACTTCCTTCAGTCTCTTTGACAGCTCTATCCCTTCAATATCCCCAAGTTCAATATCAAGAAATGTTATATCCACTGTGTCTATCCCACCATATCCGAGTGCTTCTTCCCCACTTGAAGCCTGTATTATCTCATATTCACTTGTTCTGTCTGCAAAATATCCTTCTATATGCTCCACCAAGATATCCCTGTGCAGCTTTTCATCGTCGCATATAATTATTCTATATTCCATATAACCCCTCCTCCTTTTTTTCAATCCGATTTACTTCTAAACATTCAAGTCTATTATACTCCTCAAAGAATAAAAAACAAGAGAATTGGCCTGAACGACAGAATAAATTGACAAACCTCCTAATTGCTCTATATTATCAATAATTACTTGCCGTTGAAAACGCAATTTAAGTTAGAACATAAATTTTCCAAGTTCTAAGTTTTGTTTCCAAACACCCAAAACAGCTACTTCTGTTTTGTAATAAACTATCTTACTCCAGATGAAGCATTTAATGATGAGCTCTATAGAATACAACAGTAATAGCATACATATTTTTACAGATGAAATTAGTTCAATTTGTTATTGCAATTTAGGTTCTGTTTATGGTGTATCAAATTTGTAATATTAATGAATTTTCATTGATTGTAATATATAATAGATGAAAGTGTTATTAACTATGATTATCATAATGACTTATACGGTCATTACTGAAATCCAATCATTAAATAATCAGGAGGATGAAATGAAAAACAATAAACTAATTGAAAGATTCTTAAGATATGTAAAGATAGACACACAGTCAAACGAAGAAAATGAGAATTCACCAAGTACTGAAAAACAGTTTGATCTTGCTAGAAAGCTTGTTGAGGAGCTTATGGATTTGGGCCTTGATGATGTAAGCCTTGATGAATTTTGCAATGTCATGGCGTCACTACCCGCAAATACTGATAAAAGTCTTCCTTCAATAGGATTGCTTGCACATATGGATACGGCAACAGATATGACGGGAAAGAACGTGAATCCAAGAATAGTAGAAAACTACGACGGCAGCGACATCGTTTTAAACAAAGAAACCGGCATTTCAATAAATGTATCGGATTTTCCTGAAATCAAGAACTATATAGGAAACGACATCATAGTGACAGATGGAACTACCCTTCTGGGAGCAGACGACAAGGCTGGTATTGCTGAAATAATGACCGCACTTGAATACTTTGCTGAAAACCCTGACGTGAAGCACGGTCCTGTGAAAATAGCCTTCACTCCAGACGAGGAAGTTGGAAGAGGAACAGTTAATTTCGATCTTGAAAAATTTGGCGCTGATTTTGCCTATACTGTAGATGGAGGAGGTTTGGGAGAGCTTGAATTTGAAACCTTCAACGCATCCCAGGCAAAGATCCGGATTAACGGAAGAAACGTACATCCAGGGTCAGCAAAGAACAAGATGATAAGTGCACAAAGAATAGGCTTTGAGCTTGAGGCTATGCTTCCAAAGGAACAGAAGCCTGAATATACCGAAGGCTACGAAGGATATTTCCATCTTCTTGACTGCAGCGGAGATGTGGAAAGTTTCAATATGAGATACATAATCAGGGACCACGACTTGGAAAAGTTAAAGGCTAGAAACGAACTTATGAAAAACACCGTGTCATACCTAAATTCCAAATACGGAGAAAACACTGTTGAATTCGACCTTAAGATACAGTACTACAACATGAGAGAAAAGATAGAACCAACATTCCACATAGTTGAAACTGCAAAAGAAGTAATAGAAGAACTTGGAATAACTCCTGTTATAAAGCCAATAAGGGGAGGAACAGATGGAGCAATGCTTTCATACAAAGGTCTCCCTACTCCAAACATCTTCACAGGCGGACACAACTATCACGGAAAATACGAGTATATCCCAATTCAGTCCATGGAAAAATCTGTAGAAGTAATCAAGGGAATAATACTAAAGTATGCGGAAAAATAACAAAGAATAGTTAAACAATAATTAGACTATTGTTTGATGATTGTCTGTATAGAATAAAAGATGAAAAAACGGCTGGATTAATTTTTAATCCGCCGTTTTTTTCATATTTTCACAAAGTACTTCACTCTGTGGCTATTTCATTATCGATTAATTATACAAGACTTATTACCATTAAATAATGGAATGCGCTTCCCCCTAAGACGAATAGGTGGAATACTTCATGAAATCCGAATCCCTTGAAATTTAATACTGATATCTTTCCTCCGTAAATGATTCCACCAGTTGTATAGGACAATCCTCCTAGAATCAGAAATACTAAAGAAATTGTAGGCATAACCTTTACAAGCTGGTAAATCAATACAACGGAAAGCCATCCCATGACAATGTAGATTGTCGCCGTCAGCTTTCTGGGCATGTTTATCCAAACAATGCTCAATACTATACCTACTACAGTAAGCCCCCAGACAATTGACAATATTACATACCCAAGAGTGCTTTTCAAAACAGCAAGACATATTGGTGTATAGGTACCTGCTATTAGTACAAATATCATCATGTGATCAACCTTTCGAAAAGCCTGGATTATGCTTTCTCTCACCTTTATCCAGTGGTAGGTCGTGCTTGCCGAATACAACAGTATCATGCTTATTCCAAATATTATAAAGCTGGCTAGAACTATTGGACTACCTGTCATATAACCCTTGTAAATTAAAAATCCCAGTCCCACCACTGAAAGTATGGCACCAATAAAATGTGTAATTGTAGAAACAGGATCTCTCATATTATTTCCCTCCAATAACTATATATACTTAATATCTTTATCCTCTTTTATTATACTCCAATAAAAAGCATGTTGTAAAGTAGTTGCAAAAAATTAACAATGACCGCTGGAATCCAGCGGTCATTATCCGACACTAAACTATCTCTTCTTCATTCAAGGCTTCAAAAAGCTTTTCAAGTACGACAGAGTCGTATTTCCAACCAGACTCCGATTCAAGTATTTCCACGGCTTTCTGAGCTGTAAATCCTTTTCTGTATGCCCTGTCCGTAGTAAGGGCATCATAGGCGTCTGCTACTGATATAATTCTTGCCTCTATACATATCTGATCCCCACTAATGCCGTTGGGATAGCCTCCACCGTTCATCCATTCATGATGCTGAAGAATTATTTTGCTAAGGTCTTTATAATATGTGTCGTTGACCATTTCCATGCCTGTTATTGGATGTTTTTTGATAAACTCCCATTCCTCGTCGGTAAGTTTTCCCGGCTTGTTGAGCACGTAATCAGGAACTTCTATCTTGCCTATGTCATGGAAGAGGGATGCAAAAAATATATTTTCAATCTTTTCTTTTGGAAGATTCAGTTTATTTGCAATTATAACCGTATAATGCTGTACCCTTGCTCCATGATCATGTGTATATAAATCCTTTTTCTGACTTTTTTTAGCAATATCCCTTAGGTCGTTAAGTCTCTTGCTGATATTGAAAAATACAGGCTGACTAGAAAAATATAGCAATTCTGTATCTTCATTTGTTTCAAACTGGGCAAGCTCCTTGAGCTTGTTCACATAGAAGTAGTCTCCAGTTTTCAGTATTATTTTTTCATCGTTTATACGCAGAGAAATACTGCCATTCAGAATATATAGAAACTCAAGAAGTTCATCAGAATTCCCCGGATTTATATATGCCATGTTTCCCTTTTTTATTACCTGCATCATAATTTCATTATTGTGCCCTCTGGCCAACAAGGAAATCGATCCGTTTTCCTGTGCACTTTTTTCCAAGTATTCGTTTTTTTTACAAATGTGCAAGCCTTCCATCATTTCACCTCTGAATGTCACTCTACATATATTTTTTTACCAGCCCCCTACTACTAGAGGATCAATTTTTACAATTTTGTCTCCAATTTCAACTTCTATGAAGTAGCAATGAATATCCTTGAAACCAATATCTCTGGCATCCTTAATTGCACTCTTAGAAATTGCTCTTGTTTCTTTCTTGAGTTCAACTATAATCCCCATCAAATCTTTATTGCTCAGATCTTCAGAGTCTGCAGCAAGCTTAGCCACATAAACAAGATTATCAATCTCCTCATTAGCTTTATCCATCAAAGCCTCTACAACCGGATCCACCTCACCTATAGCTGCAAAAGCGCTTATAGACGACACCATAAGCAATACAACCACCATTAATACAACCGAAATTCTTTTTTTCATACTTCCTCCTAGTTTTTTGAGTGAAGTATTCTTATTCATCGATATCCCTTGATTTTCTACTATCAATTAAAATTCATTGCACTAAAAAATACATTGGATACCCAATGCACTAAGAATCTTCACTGCCTAAATTGGGTAAACCAGCCGTCATAGATATTACTCCTTAGACCTGTGCTTTTGCGTCTCCGATTTTCATCGGATTTGCCTTTTTCCACATTTAAAAATAAATGAAGAAATATATTAACTTTTCTGGTTCACTAGCATTATATCGTATTCTGAATCAGAAATCAATATTACTGCTGAAATTTTACAAAAAAGATAATATTCATAAAATCCAATAACTCAAATTCAGCTATATAACCCGGGCAGGCATTTCAGAATTTTGACTCTGCCTGCCCGATTGTTATTTTTAATTCTTTGATGGTAGGTGTATTGCCTGGCCGAATACTGCATGGGCAGCTTCGTGGATGGATTCAGACACTGTTGGATGGGCGTGTATAGTAGACAATATTTCATCTACAGTAGCCTCAAGCCTAATGGCCAATGCACCTTCCACAATAAGCTCCGTAGCCTTTGGCCCTGCAATGTGCAGGCCTATGATTTCACCCGTTGAATTGTCTGCAATATATTTGACTATTCCATAAGTTTCACCAAGAATCAGAGACTTGCCGTTTGCCCTCAATGGGAAACATCCCACAGAATAACTTATTCCCGCTTCTTTAGTCTGTCTCTCCGTCATTCCAACAGAAGCAAGCTCAGGCTTGGTATATACGCAGTAAGGAACAGTTCTGAAATCAATTTTTGATTTTTTATTAAGGATGGCTTCCACTGCAACGACACCTTCTGCTGAAGCAACATGGGCAAGCATTACTCCTCCAATGCAATCTCCTACGGCATAGATATTTTCAACACTGGTCTCCATGTTTTTATTGACCACTATTGCCCTGTCTACTTCCACACCAATGGTTTCAAGACCAATATCCTTTACTACAGGTTTTCTCCCTATGGAAAGCAGGACCTTTTCCGATTCTATTATACTGTCTTCATTACTAGAAGATACTGAAATCCTTACACCCTTGTCGGAAGATTCAAATTTCTCAACCTTGGTCCCAACAAGTATTTCAACTCCCATATTCTTCAATTCATGATCAAGATACTTCACTATATCCCTGTCCATGTTGCCAATTATTCCTGGAAGCATTTCCACTATAGTAACCTTAACACCCAGCTTTGAAAATATGCTGGCAAATTCAGAACCTATTACACCCCCACCTACTATGCAGAGACTTTCAGGCAGAGTTTCTAGTGAAAGAACCTCGTTACTGGTTATTATATTTTCTCCTTCAATTCCAGGTATTGGTAAAATTACTGGAACAGATCCAGTGGCGATTATTGCCTTGTCGAAGGAAATGACCTCTCTTTTACCATCCGGCTGTTCAATCTCCATACTGGTCCTTGAAATGAAGGTACCATTGCCAAAACACATTTCTACCTTATTGCTTGACAAAAGGGATTCAACGCCAGCAACCAACATTTTTACAACCTTAGCTTTTCTTTCCTGAAGAGTACTCCAGTCCACTGTCAAATTATCGAAGTTTATACCAAATTCAGCGCCATCCTTGACCAGCATATGGTAAATATCTACGGTATTGAGCAATACCTTCGTAGGTATACATCCTACATTCAAGCATGTTCCTCCAAAGTATTCCTTCTCTACTATAGTCACATC
>JAUVAG010000109.1 GCA_030591825.1 Dethiosulfatibacter sp. | reverse complement strand
GAGGATTTTTTTATTCTCTGAAAAATCAGATTTGGAGGATGTTTAAATGTCACAAAAAACAAACACTATGAAAAGAGGATATGTCAAGGAAATGACAAAAATATCTGTGCTGTCTGCAGTTGCAGCTGTATTGATGCTAATTGAATTTCCGTTGTTTTTCGCACCGGAATTCTACAAACTTGATTTAAGTGAAGTAGCTGTTCTTATTGGAGGATTTGCACTTGGCCCAATGGCGGCAATGATGATTGAGCTGATAAAAGTTCTGTTGAATCTTGCATTAAACGGTACGGTTACAGGTGGAGTAGGAGAGGCTGCGAACTTTATAATTGGATGTTCATTCGTATTACCGGCTTCAATCATCTACTACAAGAACAAAACAATGAAGTCTGCAATTATTGGTATGGCTATAGGTGTTTTCTCAATGGCTGTTGTGGGATCACTAGCAAATTAAATTGTATTGTTGCCTGTATATGCAAAAGTCTTTGGAATGCCAATTCAAGTTTTCATCGATATGGGAAATACTTTAAACAAATCCATAGTTGACTTGAAATCATTTGTACTATTTGCCGTTGTACCTTTTAATATTGTAAAGGGTATAATAGTGTCAGCAGCAACAATTCTTATCTACAAAAGAATTTCACCAGTTTTGCACAAATAAAATATATCAAGAAATAAAGTGTTAAGACTCACGAAAAGACTAGTATTTGAGCCGGTTTTTTCATGAGTCTTTACTGTTTTTCAGGGATTTTATTTTTTAGTTGATGAAATCCAATTATATGGTTATAATGTATTTATGTTTTTTAAGGAAGGATTATATGATTGAACTAATAATAGAAAATTTAGACGATATGGACAAATTGGCCCATACAATAACCACTTGCTACAAACCAGGAATGATTATATGTCTTGACGGGGATTTGGGCGCAGGAAAGACTACGTTGACCCAGTTCATAGGAAAGCATTTGAAGATTGAAGATTATATTACAAGTCCCACATTCAATATAATAAAAGAATATACGGACAATATGGAATTCTACCATATGGATGCTTACAGGTTGGAAAACTCAGATGATGCCTATGACCTTGATATTGACAGATATATATATTCTGACGGTCTTTTTATCATTGAATGGGCTGACAGAATCAGGGATATTCTTCCTGACTACAGCGTTTACATAAATATTGTCTTCAATATTGAAGACAGTATGAGAAAATTGAGCATATCAGGAAAAGGTAAATACTATGACTGTTTGCTGGAGGAGTTGAAAAACAATGAAAATTTTAGGAATTGAATCATCATCAATAGCAGCATCTTGTGCAATATCTGAAGACAACAATCTTCTCGGGGAATTTACATTGAACCACAAGCTTACCCATTCTGAAAAGCTGATGCCTCTTGTTGAAAGTTTAATGTCGTCTCTTGATGTTAATATTTCTGATATAGATCTTATAGCAATAGACGAAGGTCCTGGTTCCTATACAGGTCTAAGAATTGGTGCTGCCATAGCAAAAGGCCTTGCCTTCAGTAAGAATATTCCACTTGTAAATATAGCTTCAACAGAAGCTTTGGCAAACAATATAAAAACAGTTGATATTCCAATTGCAGTTCTTATTGATGCAAGAGGTGAAAGAGTCTTTTACGGTATATATATAAGAGCAGGTGATAAACTCGAGGAGCTTGAAGAAATAGATTCTGGTACAATACAGGAATTTCTTCAATTCACAAATGAAAAGTACAAGAAAATGATTTTCACAGGAGACGGTGCATTGAAGCACAAAACCCTAATAACTGAAAAATTCGGAGAAAAGGTTTTAGTAGCTGATGACTATGACAGTATAATTAAAGCTTGGTCTTTGTGCAATCTGGGATATAAAAAATATTTAAAAGGACATAAAATAAATTCAAAGGATTTTTCACCAAACTATTTGAGACCGTCACAGGCGGAGAGAAATCTTAAGAAGGACTAGAATATGAAAAAAATTAAATTTATTAGGGCAGAGGTAAATCATCTTGATGCAATCATAAAAGTAGAAAATAAATGCTTTACTGCTCCGTGGACGATAAATATGTTTCTTTCTGAGTTGTACGGTGAAAATGCATTATTGTATATACTAATGGAAAACAATGTTGTTGTAGGATATATTTCTCTTTTTAAGATCTTTGACGAACTTCATGTAAACAATATAGCAGTTGATCCGAGCTTTCAGGGAAAGGGATATGCAAGCATGATAATGGAAAAGACTATAGAAATTGCAAGGAACTTGTCAATAGCATTCATTACCCTTGAGGCTAGAAAGTCAAATACTCCGGCAGTGGAACTTTACAAGAAATACGGATTTGAAACATTGGGGTCAAGGAAGAATTACTACAAAACTCCCAAAGAGGATGCACTTATAATGACAAAAGAACTTATATGAGGTGGTTTTTTGAATATATTGAATGATTTTAAAAATCTTGTTTTGCACCCAGTTGGTTTTTATGATGACTTGGCTTCCAGAGAAAAAAAGAGTTTTACCGTGCCTTTAATTGCAGTTTTTATACTGTCTGTGATATCGGCAATTATTGTGAAAAGTCTTTATATGGAATACTATGCTGAGATTTCGCAGGGTATTGACACTGTTTCTCAAGGTGACTTGTCAAAGGAAATTCAAATTCAGGGATTAATAAGCATTGTTGTAGCTGGTCTGGCACCACTTGTTGTAATATTTGTCAAGTCATACATGGTGAACGGTATAGCTTCCTTTGGTGGTTTTGGAAATTTCAAGGATTCGTTGACAGCAATATCATATGCATATCTGCCTGCAGCTGCAGGTACTTTTATTGCATCATTAGCAGCCGTACTTTTGAACCACTATGGATTTAACTTCAGTCCCGGTTCAATTATGGAGTTTGGCAACAATATAACTATCGCAAGTGTGCTATTAAAGGAATTCGACATATTTGTAATATGGTATGAAATATTGGCAATAATAGGAATATCTAAAATATATAGAGTTAACTACAACAGATCATCTTTTTTTATACTTGGAACATGGTTCTCATGGATACTGATATCTGTAGGGTTTGTATTAATGACAATCTAGGAGGAAGTTTTAATACAAGACCCTACAATCCATTAGATAATCTTCCAAAATAGATAAAAACTAATTAGGAGTTACGGATCATTCCGTAGAATTGATATGCAAAATATAAAAATACTTGCCATTGAAACTTCCTGTGATGAAACATCAATATCCGTAGTTGAAAACGGCAGAAAAATACTTTCCAATATAATATATTCACAGATAGACATACACAAGACTTTTGGTGGAGTTGTACCTGAAGTTGCATCTAGGAAACATATAGAGACAATAGATGGAGTACTTGAAGAATCATTGAAGGAATCAAATGTTAGTCTTGATGAAATAAGCGCTGTAGCTGTAACCTATGGACCAGGTCTTGTTGGAGCCCTTCTGGTAGGTATAAACTTTGCCAAAGCGCTATCATATGCAATTAACAAGCCTCTCATAGGAGTAAACCATATAGAAGGGCATATCTGTGCAAATCTCATTTCAAACAAAGAACTTGAACCTCCTTTTCTAACTCTTGTAGTTTCAGGCGGACATACGCATCTCGTAGTAGTGAAGGAATATGGTAAATATGAGGTTGTGGGTAAAACAAGGGATGATGCTGCCGGTGAAGCCTATGACAAGGTTGCAAGATCTTTGGGACTTGGATATCCAGGAGGACCACTTATAGACAAGATTGCTCTTGAAGGGGACAGAAAAGCAGTAGACTTCCCGAGAAGTATGCTTGAGAAGGACTCCTTCGATTTTAGTTTCAGCGGACTTAAGTCTTCTGTCTTAAACTATCAAAACCGTATGGCTATGAAAAACATCGAATACAAGGTTGAAGATGTAGCAGCAAGCTTTCAGGAGGCTGTAGTTGATGTCTTGGTTAAAAAAACTGTAGCTGTTGCAAAAAAATACAGAATTAAAAAAGTGACCATGGCTGGAGGTGTAGCGTCCAATTCCAGGCTAAGGGAAGTTATGAATAAAGCATCAAAAGACAACGGTTTTGAATTCAGCTACCCGCCGGAAATATTATGTACCGACAATGGAGCCATGATAGGATGTGCAGCTTATTACAAGTATCTCAAGGGAGAATTTTCCGACAGCACATTGAATGCATTTCCAAACCTTAAGATTGATTAGATTATTTAGTTAATCAAATGAAAATAATACTATTTAAGGAGAATTGAATGATTAGAAAAATTGATACTTCTCAGATCAAAGAAAACGTCAAGAATCTTTTTATCAAGGCAAGCTATGATATTGGCGATGATATGATTGAACTTCTCAAGTCTGCAAAGGAAAATGAGGATGGAGAAACTGCTAAATACGTGCTTGACCAGATTATTGACAATGATATGATAGCCAAAAACGAAAGAATTCCAATGTGTCAGGATACTGGAATGGCCGTTGTTTTTATGGAAATAGGAAAGGATGTTTTTCTTGAAGGTGAATTTATCGAAGATGCCATAAATCAGGGTGTAAGAGAAGCCTATGAAGAAGGCTTCCTAAGAAAATCCGTTGTTGATGATCCTGTATTTAATAGAGTAAATACTAAGGACAACACCCCTGCAATTATCCATATAAGTTATGTAAAAGGTGACAGAATAAAAATCACTGTTGCTCCAAAGGGATTCGGTTCAGAAAACATGAGCAAGATAAAGATGCTCAAGCCTGCCGATGGAGTAGAGGGAGTAAAGGAATTTATTTTGGAGACGGTAATAGCAGCGGGACCCAATCCTTGCCCACCAATAGTGGTAGGAGTTGGAATAGGAGGTACCTTTGAAAAAGCGGCAATACTTTCAAAGCAAGCCTTGACCAGGGAACTAGGTGAGAAAAACCAGGATGAACAATACAGCAGCCTTGAAGAGGAACTCTTTGGAAAAATCAACAAACTCAACATAGGACCTGCGGGACTTAAAGGAAAGACTACATGTCTTGGTGTTCATGTTAATTATTTTCCAACCCATATTGCAGGAATGCCTGTAGCTGTAAATATCTGCTGCCATGCATATAGACATGCCAGTGTGGAAATATAGGAGGTATATATGCCAATCAAGGAAATCAATCTTCCATTAAACGATGAAACTGTAAAGACTCTAAAATCCGGTGACAGGGTATACCTGAATGGGTTTCTCTATACTGGAAGAGATGCAGCCCATAAAAGAATAGTGGAAAGCATAGAAAAAAATGAGGAACTTCCATTTGAGTTGAAGGATCAGACAATTTACTATGTAGGACCTGCTCCTGCCAAGCCGGGATATGTAATAGGACCTGCTGGACCTACTACAAGTTACAGAATGGATCCTTATACAGTAAGGCTTCTTGACTTGGGACTTAAAGGAATGATAGGAAAAGGCTTGAGAAGCAAAGAAGTTGTAGAAGGAATCAAAAGAAATAATTCAGTTTACTTTGCAGCAGTTGGTGGAGCAGCAGCTCTCATTTCAAAATCAATAAAGTCAAAAGAACT
>JAUVAG010000339.1 GCA_030591825.1 Dethiosulfatibacter sp. | reverse complement strand
AATTAAATCAAATTAAATCAAGTATACACAAGGGGCTGTGAAATCACAGTCCCTTGTTTTTTTATAGCTTAGGATTAAATAAATCATGATATAAGAAATACCTTATATTTGTCTATTTGTAATACGTCCTGAAATCCTATATAATATTATCCTAAGATACACAATATATTAAAGTGAGGAAATCAATGGGTAAAAAACTGGTTCTTGCAGAAAAACCTTCTGTAGGTAAAGAAATAGCAAAGGTACTTGGCTGCAGAGAGAATAGAAACGGATATATGGAAGGCAAGTCATACATAGTAACTTGGGCTCTAGGTCATCTGGTAACCCTTGCCGACCCTGATGCATACAATAAAAAATTCGGTCAATGGAATATTGAAGACCTTCCGATAATACCAGACAGGATGAAGCTTATAGTTATACAAAAAACAAGCAAGCAATACAATACAGTCAAGTCACTAATAGAAAGAAAAGATGTAGATGAAATAATCATAGCAACAGATGCTGGAAGAGAAGGAGAGCTGGTTGCAAGATGGATACTGGAAAAATCTCCTGTCAATAAGCCTCTTAAAAGACTGTGGATCTCTTCAATTACAAATAAAGCCATAACAGAAGGCTTTAAAAAACTGAAGCCTGGAAAAGAATATGAAAATCTTTTCTCGGCTGCAGTTGCAAGAGCTGAAAGCGACTGGATAATGGGAATAAACGCAACCAGAGCACTGACAACAAAATACAATGCACAGCTTAGCTGCGGTCGTGTACAGACTCCAACTGTTGCAATAATAGCACAAAGGGAAAAGGAAATAATTGAATTTCAGCCTCAAAAATACTACGGTATCAAGGCGGAATCCTCAAATCTTAACTTCACTTGGAAGGACAAGAAATCCAATTCTCCAAATACATTCAAAGAAGAAATCATTGAAAATATCTTGAATAAAATCAAGAACAAGGACGGAAAAATCATATCCGTCGAATCAAAGATGAAAAAGAAATATTCACCTCCTCTTTACGATCTGACAGAGCTTCAAAGAGATGGATACAGCAAATACGAGTATTCTGCAAAGAAAACTCTTTCAATCATGCAGTCACTTTACGAACATCACAAGCTCCTAACTTATCCAAGAACAGATTCCAGATATCTGACTGATGATATGGTGGAAACACTACCTGATGTTCTAAGAGCTATAAGTCTTGATAAATACAGACAAACTGCCTTTGGTATCCTAAAAAAGCCTGTGAAGAAATCAAAATCCTTCGTGGACAACAGCAAGGTATCGGACCACCATGCCATAATACCTACTGAAGAATCAATGATAAGAGGTTCTCTTAGCTATGATGAAAACAATATCTACGAGCTTGTAGTTAAAAGATTTCTGTCCGTTCTTCTTCCACCTTATGAATATGAAGAAAAAACTGTTAAAATGGAAATAGGTGGAGAAATTTTCACAACAACGGGTATTAGGGTGATAAACAAGGGATGGAAAATACTTTCCACGGAAGATTCAAAGGACAGACTGGTACCGGATTTCAAAGCGGGAGATAGTCTGACAATAAAGAAACCCATGAAGACATCAGGAGAAACTGCACCTCCTCCATATTTAAATGAGGGAAGTCTGTTGTCTGCAATGGAAAACCCTGTAAAATACATGTCCACCTCTGACAAGGACTTAAAGAAAATAATCGGAGAAACCGGCGGTCTGGGAACAGTTGCAACTAGGGCCGAAATCATAGACAAACTTTTCAACACACACCTGCTGGAGGAAAGAGGGAAAAGTATAAGAGTTACCAGCAAGGGAAAACAACTTCTTACCCTTGTTCCTGATGACCTAAAATCTCCCCTTCTTACTGCAGAATGGGAAAAAAAGCTGAACCTCATATCCAAAGGAAAACTGGACAAAAACACCTTCATCAAAGAAATGAAGGGTTATACCAGGGATATAGTAAAAGATATAAAGAGCAGTACTGATAAATTCAAATACGACAACCTGTCCACTACGAAATGTACAGAATGCGGAAAACTCATGCTTGAAGTCAAGACAAAACACGGAAAAAGCCTTGTATGCCAGGACAGAAACTGCGGCCACAGGATAAACTTATCAAGAACCACCAATGCCAGATGTCCAAACTGCCACAAGAAGCTTGACATGGTGGGCCATGATGATAATAAGAAATTCGTCTGCTCAAACTGTGGATTCAGAGAAACTCTTGCAGCCTTTGAAAAGAAAAAGAAAGGCCAGAATTCAAAAGGCGGTAAAAGAGACTTCCAAGACTACAAGAAAAAATCCGAAAAGGCTGCAAAAGATGCTGAAATAGCAGACAATCCATTTGCAGCACTTGCCAATCTCAACCTGAAAAAGGACAAGAAAAAATAAAAAGGTGAAAAGTATGATAAATTTCAACTTATCACAAATAAGAGAAGTAACAGGAAGATACAGGGACCATCATATAACGGCCTTCAGTGCCCAGATGGCCTTCTTTGTGTTTCTTTCAATATTCCCCTTGATAATGTTTATACTGTCACTTGCTTCAAGGTTTAATCTTAATATTGAAATTATGTTTAACAACATAGAAAACAGTCTTCCCGAAGATATAAGCTATTTCATTGTAAACTTTATTGACCACTATATAATCAATGATAGTTT